>CALBGO010000074.1 GCA_937894585.1 uncultured Eubacterium sp. | reverse complement strand
TCAAGTCGATTATGTCTGCCTTGTTCTTCAACGCATCAGAAATCAGCTGATCGATCTCTGCTGCAGGCACTTTAGCGGAAGCTTCTTTTCCGCTGACGGATGCTGTAATATCCTGAGATACCGGTTTTTCTTCTTCCGGCTGTTCCCACTTGTCTGAGCCCTCCTCCTTGGTGTAGTCGTCGGTGTAGTGAAGGACAATCACATCTCCGTCTTTTACAAATTGCTGATTTACACCTAAGCTCGGATGTGTTCCATTTAGGGTATACATCCAACCGGAGTTTTTACCGTTTGTAAATTCCCCAATTCTAACACCGTTCTTGGTAATGTATTCAATATAATTATCGTCCGGATTTTCCCAGGTCATATTATTTTCAAGCATACAGGATTTTAAAACATCCCACACTTTTGTATTCTGGTTAACTTCATAGGTTCCGGAACCCCATAATTGAAGACCGCCTCCGGCAAGTGTATGGAGTTTACCATCAGTATCACTGTCATGCTTATCATCACCGTAAATTGTTACAGATACTGTAGCCTTTTCCGGCTCAGCATATCTTACAGTTATATTAAAGTTCGTTTTGCCGGCGCCATATTTTACTGTAATTCTTAAATCCCCGGCTTTAGATGTATCAAAGCCTTCAAAGGTACAATCCTCAGGTGCGATATTTTTTACGGAACCGTCCGTATACGTTGCAGTAAGGACCATGCCATTGGTATCTAACGATTCATTTGTCTTATATTCCGTTTTATATGTACCGCTCAAAGAAAGCTTATATACAACGGCATCTTTACTGAGTGCAGGAATTCCGTTTTCCCCGGTAATCCAGTTTCCATAACTGTTATCTCCGCTGTTAAGCAGGTCTGTCACAGTTCCGTCTTTCATCTGTACATCTGTCACAGCTTTTGCCAGCTTATCGGCATCTTTTCCCTTTGGATCATCCGTTCGGTTATGACCTGTTCTGATGACGCCCGGGAGTTTATCATCGCCGGTCGGTACGCTGTGTTCCGTGTTGATATAGATCGTACCGTCATCTTTATGTGCACTGGTATTGTTAGTGTCAATATACTTAATTTCTCCGATGCCTTTTACATTGTCCTGCTGCTTAAAGAAATTATTAGAAATCACAGTAAACTTATTCATGGAATTCATATATCCTGTTATTCCGCCGACATAACTTCCATTTGAAGCAGAGACAGTTCCTGTAAACAGATTGTTTTGAATATATCCGATTCCATTTTCCCAGCACTGCATAACTCCCGGCTCAGCTCCCAGAATACCTCCTACATAATTGCCCCCTGTAACAGAGCCTGTAGAGATGCAATTTTGGATCACTGCACATGGCGTATTCGGTGCAGTACCAAGACCAATTCGAGTTCCACCGTAGCCGCTGCCTGCAATACCGCCCACATAATCTCCTGTCGCTTCTACGCTGCCGCCAAACTCACAGTTCAGGATATTATAAGCGCCGCCGGAACTTTCTTGTCCCGCCATAGTCTGGCCTTTACTTCCGACAATGCCTCCGACAAAGTTCTTGCCTTTTACTGTAGCATAACTTTTGCAGTTAATAATGTTTCCGTTAAAGTCTCCTCCAAAGGACCCGATATTATTTTCATTTCCGTCATATCCAATGGTTACGCCCTTTTCAACTGTGCAGTTTGTAATACTGATTACATCAGCGCCGCTGGCAAAACCGCCGATAAAGCCGGATTTCAAAGTGCTTGTGCCTTCTAACAGTGTTACATTTTCAAAGTCGATGGAACTGCCGATTTCGTAATTGTTTACAACACCAAAACCGGCGATTTTAGGTCCATAAATTTTCAGGTTCTTAACTCCTGCATTTGTAACTTTGCCTAAAAGCGGCAGGCCGTTTTCCGGTACAGTAATTTTTGATATCACGCCGTCACGATGCTTCCCATCGATATATCCGCTGAAAGCGTGATCGGTTCCAATCGGTTCCCATCCTTCCGGCAGTGTGATATCTGTTGTAATCTGAAAATAGTTCTGTTCGAAAGAAAGTCCGTTTTTTACTGCATTGGATAAATGCACGATGTCTTCCTGATTGCTTATCTGATACGGATTTTCTTTTGTACCGTCTCCCTGTTCAAAAGGCGAGGTTACTGTAACGGGCTGTTCTATCACACAATCTCCATATTGAAGCTGTACCTTCGTCATCCCTCTTTTTAAAGCGCCTTTTGTTACGATTTCATAGTCTGTAATTTCTTCTTCAGTACCTGCTTTTACGACCACCATTCCTGTTTTGTCAAAAGCTTCGCCCTCTCTGTATTCCGTTTTTGCCGGCGGAGTTTTTATCTCGATGGCGCCATCTTTTTTCTTATGAAAGGTCAGCGTATAAATCGTTGGAGAAATCTCCTGGTCCGCATACTCCGCTTTGCCCCTGACAGTCAGATCGATAACAGCTGTCCCGGACTCGTTCCAGTTCAAGGTAACTTCTGCAACCTTGTTATCAGCCACTGTTTTATCTCCAATTATAGCTTCATCTGTGTAGCTTGCCTGCAAATTAGGCTGAATCTTTACAGTATCTGTTACAACATTCTTAACTTCATAGTTCGTAGTCTGTCCAAAAGGATCCAAAACCGGTTCCACAGATAAATTCTGACTGTTGCCATCTTTAAGCGTTAAATAACCTAATGCTGCCTGTCTAAAAAAAGTAATCGGATATGTCTTTAAGACATCTTCCCCATTTTTCAACTCAATCGTACCTTCATTTTTAGAAACATGTCGCGTAGGGCCATCTGTAAACAGAGATGTAATCGGTGTTTCATTGTTCCAGGAAACATTTAAATTCTGCAGTTTATCGAAAATGCCCTTCTTGGTGTAATTTAAGCACAGCGAAAGCTTCTCTGCTTCACCGGATGTGGTCTCTGCTTTTACATATATCGGACCTGCCAATCTCTCATTTGAGACAATTACTTTAAAAGATTGGGATGCTTCATCATAGGTAACCTTACTTGGAACCTCATGCACAGCACCACCCATTTCATATTTTTTTGCATAAAAAGACAAATACACTAAACTTCCATCATCCAGCGTAATCTGTCCCTGCCCCGTTTTTTCTCCTGCAGCATAGCTGAATGCAGAAGAAAAAGGTATGCCTGTAATTAACAGGGCCATACTCAATATCATTGCAAATAGTTTTTTCATGATTCCTCCTTCAAAATACAGAAAAAAACAGTTTCGTTCTTTTTCATTTTGTCAATATATAAGCATTATATATTTTATATTATATTAGTTTTAATTCCTAAAACCAGAACACCTGGCATATACAAAAGGATTAAAAATCAAAAACTGTAAAGCTTTAATGCAGCTTCAGACTGCGCCGCCACCGCCTACATCTTCGCCGTAATTGCAGGTATAGCACCATACTACAGAATCTCCCGGTTTCAGCTTATAGGATGAGCAGCCGTAATTCGGAAACTTGCCGTTAACCTTGTACATCCAGCCGCTTCCCTGTCCTCCATCAAATTCAAACAGGTAATTGATACCCTGCACATAATAGGAACCGTACATCGGCGTGTATTCGGATTTCACCTGAATGTTTTTATCTCTGCAGACTCTGTTCAGCACATCGAAAACCGTGGTTCCCTCTTCTACCGTAACTTTGGTCGTCGGAAGGATTGTACCGTCTGCCGGCACATAGGCCTCCAGCGCCGGATCTTCCAGCTTGGATAAGTCCTCTGCCAGTGTATCGCAGCGAATCTCAATGGTTACATCAAACTTCGCCTTTTCCGGTTTATCCGAAGGCTGATTTCCGCTGCTGCCGCTGCCGGAGGTTTCGTCTGAGCCGGTATTTTCCGAGCCGCTGTTCTTGTCCTTCTGATCTTGTGCTTCTTTTTCCGCCTTCTTGATATCTACAGCTTTCTTGCCGCTATCCTTATGCAGTTTCTTAGTCAGAACCACATAGTCTCCGCCCTCGGAAACAGAAAATGCCGCAGTCTGCGCCTTCGTATCAAGCAGTGCGTCGGAAACATATTTCAGACTTCCTTTTTCTGTGTCGATTTTATAAGCATAAGCTTTCATCTTTTTTTCGCTGTACATAGGAGCAGTCACTTTAATTCTGCCTCCGAAGGAACCCTCCTGATAAAAAGACACAATCTGTCCCTGCAGAGAAAGCTCCTCCAGAATTTCCGAAATTCTGTCGTGATACGGGCCTTCTTCACGGGCTGTCAGATTCATCGCCGCGGCTTTTTTCAGCTTTGTACCGTCGATCGCATAGGAAAGCTTCAAATCACCCTTAAAGCCGACTTCCTCTTTCAGCACTTCTTTATCATCAATCAGCTTCTGCGCATCTTTTTTGCTGACAACATCGCGGTTCTCCGCCTTTTTGAAGGCTTTGGTCTGCTCTTTCAGTGTCTCGTAGGCTTCCTTTTCCTCGTTATACACACTGTCTTTCTTGTCGCTGACCTTTTCGGCAGCCTCAATCTGCTGTGCAAACAGCTGCAGCGTATACGGCGCATACTGCCCCTCTTCGTTACCCTGATTGTCTTTCTGCTTCTCATAAAGCTGAAAGGCCTCGCCGATCTGCGTTTTCAGAGAATCGCCGTAATCCGCTTTTTCTACTTTCATATCAAAAATCAGATACAGGACCGCCGCAATGATGAGAACCGCAACTACAGCTGCTCTGATTTTTCGGGTTCTGACTTTCTTTTCAAATTCTTTATCCATTGCTATTTCACTTTAACTTTCTTCACAGCGCTGTAATTTCCGTAAAGTCTGCTGCCGTCTCTGTCTGTTCTGTAAGCTCTGACTTTTACATAATAGGTCTTTCCTTTCTTCAGGCTCTTAATGGTTTTGGCAGAAGCTTTCGCAGAAGTTACAGTCACAGCTTTGCTTCCTGTAAACTTACTGTTTTCCGCATAGCGAATCTGATAGCCTTCGGAAACCTTGGAATTGTTTTTCCACTTTACCGTCATCGTCTTCATTTTCGTGGATTTCAAAGATGTAATCGTCGGTTTTGCAGGTTTTGCCAAAGGCTTCTTTGTATCGGTCATATCATAAAGTGCATTTTTACCGTCCAAAAGTCTTTGGTAAGCTGTCAGCGCATAATATGCCTGCTCTGTAGCCATACCATTCCGCTTGCCAGATACAGTATGCTTAAACCCACCGCCGGGCACATAGTAATCAAGCAGTGCATCAATGGTGGAGTTTCCGTTTCTGATAAATCGCTCATCCTTTTCCGGATTGATCCCGAGCGCTGTCAGAGCTACAATGATCTGACAGATGCTTTCGGAATTATCTGTTCCCCAGGAAGCAAAACCACCGTCTGTTTTCTGCATATAGGTAATGCAGTCAAGGGCTTTATCCACTGCTTCTGTCACCTTCGGATAGTTTTTATCTTTATAGTATTTTGCCAGAGCCTGCAGCGCCATACCGGTCATATCCGGGTCTGCTTTCTCTCCGCTTAAAGCAAAGCCGCCGTCTGCAAGCTGGGCATCCAAAATATAATCGATCAGCATATCTCTGGTCGTCTGCACAGCGACGCCTTTGACTGTCGGAATCTTATAGTTTCCGCTGTCCAGTGCAATCAGCGCCCAGATTGGTCCGTTGATGCCCTGTTTTTTCACTTTGTTAAAGTCAGCCAGTCTTTTCAGCAGGTTATAACCGCCCGCATTGGAAGGGTCTTTTCCCAGCGCAGTGAACACCAGAATTGTTCTGGAATAATCGGTATACTTAACCGGGTGCAGCTCACCTTTCTGTGTCTTCAGCTTTTTCACTGCGTTGCTGTAATAGGCTTTCAGCAGAGCATTACCCGGGCTGACGCCGTTTCTGGCAAGTCCCATCACCATCCAGTCGCCGTTGTCAATCGTAGGCTCTTTCAGATTTTCAGTAATGTAGCTCTGTGTCTTGTCCATCGCTTTTTTGTAAGACACACTGCTGCCTGCAAAGGCTGTGCCTGTCACGGAAGTTACCGCAAGACACAGAATTACAAACAGTGATAATAGTTTTTTTTTCATTTTCTTGTTCTCCTCTCTTTTTAGTATATGGGAAATACCTTCTTTTCAATATTTCCGAAATATCAAAAAGGTCAACCTTCTGCCGTCACCGGCAAAGCGGCCTTTCCATATCACAACTTCATTTATAAATACCGTATTTAATCTTAATCCGCTCCAGCTTCCTGATAATGCTGTTGCCGAACAGAAATACACATAATGCCGCCGTTACTGCATGGTATGCGTCATAGGGTGCGCCGGAAATGTACAGCACCCGCAGAGCTTTCATAGATATGTCCGAATTTCCCGGCATAGTAATCATAGCGCAGATATTCATAATTCCGCCGTATATAACAAAGGTCGTAAACAGAGTAAACACTGTCAGCGTAAGTCCGTCTGCCGGAAGTCTCTTTCTTTGCAGAAGAACACCGGCAAGAAGCCCCAACGCTCCAAAGACATACAGTCTCCAACCGTAAAAGGTTCCGTCATCTCCGGGCCGAATCTGATAACACACATAAGCCGCAAGGATTCCGAAAACCATACACAGCACCGGACCCATAACAACTTTGAAATGTCTGGATTTCAGTTCATCCAAGTCCACCTTGTTAAAGGCAAGACCCGCAAGAAACCCCAGAATTCCCCAGCAGAACATCTGCCATGGCGTCCACGGTCCCTGTCCCATATAAAAGTTGCATACAAACCGTGAAACAGCTCCGATTAAGAATCCCGCTTCCGGTCCCAGAGAGATTCCCGAAATAATAATCATAGCCGTTCCGATTTGAAGAGGCAGAGTAATATGACAGAAAAGCTGCAGTGTCACCGTCAGCGCCGACATCATAGCAATCAGCACGATTTCCCTCGCCTTAGGCTTTCTGCGCTCAAACACCATAAAAAAGGGAAGCATGGTATATATGAGAATCAGCAGGCTGATAACCATAAATTTATCTTTCCCGAGGTAAAGTCCCAGAACAATGGTCAAAGGCATCACCAGAAAAATCAGTGCCGCCGACAGACGGGTCCTTTTTTTCCGCGCTGCTTCAGACTGCGTCATTTTAAGGTTTTCAGCCATTTTGCCACCTCCTCGCAGGTTATACAGCCCGGATTCCAGTCCCGTACAATTTTATTGGCAGTTGTCGTATAGAAACTGTTGCCTGCAAAAAATTCCTTCGGCGATCCGACAGACACAATATCCCCGTCGAAAAACATAGCGCAGCGGTCCGCATATTCGGCGCAGAATTCAATATCGTGAGATACCATAAATATGGTTACACCGCTTACTGTCAGTTTTCTTAAAATCCCCGCCAGTGTCCGCTTGAAAAACGGGTCCAGACCCTTGGTCGGCTCATCAAGAAGCAGAATTTCAGGCTTCAGAAGCAGAATTTTCCCAAGGGCAAGTCTCTGCTGTTCTCCCCCCGAAAGATCGTAAGGATTTGACTTTCGTAAATGCTGAATCTCCATCAGCGCAAGCATATCATTTACCCGTCTTATCTGTTCTTCCGTTTTGATCCCGCTGAAATGCAGCGCTTCCAGAAGCTCATCCTCTGCCGTAATTTCCGTAAACAACGCCTGCGGATTCTGCGGAAGCATAGAAAGCACACTTCTGTCTGTTTTTACACTTCCTCTCTGCGCTTTCAGTATTCCCGCAATAATTTTAAGTGTCGTACTCTTGCCGCTTCCGTTTCCGCCCAGCAGACAGTACCACCGATTTTTCGCAACCTTCAGATTCAATCCCCGCAGTACATCACCGCTTTCTTTGCTGTATCTGAACCATACATCCTTTAATACGACTGCAAGCTCCTCACTTTTTTCATCTCCTCCGGTCGTAAAATTTCCAAAAGCTCCGTCAGCAGCATAATCTCTGCGGCCTGAACCTGCCGAGATTGTATCCGCGCAGCCGTTTTTTTCAAATTCGGAATCTGCAAGAATCTGCGATACCGCCTGCCGTCCTTCTCTGACGGTCAGAGGACTTTTTCCGCCGAAATGCACATCGGCGAAAATGCGCATCACAGACGGAAGCCCGTAAAACATAGGATGCTTTTCAGACTGTATCGGTTCAATTTCTTTACTTTCCCGAGCAATACCCGCCCCGACGGATTCTTTTACACAGCCTGCGGATTCCGAAATCCCCGACAAAAAATTTCCGATACGAAAAGGTTCATCAAATGCAATCATGCGTCCCGCATCCATTACCATAACTTTATCCGCCATAGGAAACAGTTCCTCCAGCCGATGTTCGGAAATAATAACGGTTGTTCCAAGATCTCTGTTAATTTTATACACAGTGGACAGAAATTCCGAGGCCGCAATGGGATCAAGCTGAGAAGTCGGCTCGTCCAAAATCAAAAGCCTCGGCTGCATTGCCATAACCGATGCAAGATTCAGAAGCTGCTTCTGACCGCCGGAAAGCTCGCTGACACTTTTCCGAAACCAGCCCTGTATATCAAAATAGCTTGCCATTTCCGCCACTCGTCTTTTTATAGCATTGTTATTCATGCCAAGGCTTTCCAGACCGAAAGCAAGTTCGTGCCATACCTTGTCTGTTACAATCTGATGATCCGGATTCTGCTGCACAAAACCGATTTCCGTCACACTGTACCTGTCGTCAAGCTCTGCAACCGGCTTCCCGCGGTACAAAACTTCTCCTTCAATATTTCCGTAAGGAATCAGATTTTTTTTCATCTGCCGCAAAAGCGTACTCTTGCCGCAGCCGGATTTTCCGCACAGAACGATAAACTCGCCTTCCTCTATCGTAAAGCTCACATCCTCCAGAGCATTTTTTTCTGCCAGAGGGTAAGAAAAAGTTATATGGTTAAATCTAATTGTCTCCATTTATATTCTCCTGCTAAATCTATCAGAATCGGCACTGCTGCCAGCACACAATAACACATCAGAATCACTGCTGTCTGCAGATTCATTTCGGGCAGAACCAGCCTCGGATAGAAATACATATCCGTAAGGCCTGTTGAAATTCCGTAAATCACCGGCAAAGAAACCGCCGTCATTAAAATTAGGGCTGCGGTATCACGCCCGGTAAAGCGATACAGATGAAAACTGGTTCTTCCTTTCAGCCCATAGCCTCTTGCCTCCATAGAATCCGCACTTTCAATAGAGGCTTCCAAAGACCAGGCAATCAGTATGGATACCTCTTTTAGAAGCTGCCTCGACCGCTTTATCGGATTCCCTTCGCTGTGGCTTCTTTTCATACACTTCTGTCCCAGCGTAATTTCTGCAAAACGATTTTTCAAAAGAGGAATAAACCTGAAAATCATAGAAAGAGTCAGTCCCAGCACAGGCGCAGCTTTTCCGAACAGGTAAATCAGCTTGTCTGCGGAAATCATTACATTGAAACTCGTAAACCAGATTACCACCGAAATCAGCATGACCGCAGAAGCAGCACCGTATACAGCAGATTCCGCCGTAATTCTGTTGGTGTTGATATAAAATAGCACCGTCTCACCGTTGCCTGAGAAAAAAAGATTGATGATTACCATAACAACCATAATACTGAAACACATCATCAGGTTGAATTTTATAATCTCCTTTCCTCTCAGAAGAACAGAGTAAATCCATGAAAAACCAAATGTCACTGCCAGAAAATACGGTGACATAGAAAACATAGTAATACCGATTACCAATGCAAAATACACAAAGTTGACAATAGGGTGATACCTGTAAAACTCTGCGTTCTCTCCAAGACCGTTACGAAACATACAGCATTTTCTCCTTGTCGCTAATAAAAAGTCACTTTTCCGTTTTTTACTCCGCAAGTAAAGCAGAAAAACAAATTGCAAAAAACAAAAAACCGCAGCATAAACCTAAGTTTACACTGCAGTCCGTATTCTCTGCACATAAAAAACTACCCGCCGATAACCGTCGGCAGAACAGTATCTATTCCAAGCAGGTCTCCTGGCTCAGGCATCATCGCACTGTCCGCCTTCCCAAACAATGACTGTTCAGTGGCATCCGATCAGCACTCCTCCATCACAGTGGCGGTAACCGCGCAGGATTTACACCTGCTTCCCTCTTAGCTCCCGCTCCGCAAAGCTCATCTCTGCGCGGGGAGAACTCAAAATAATCTTATTCCATATATTTTGACTGCGTCTCACGAAATCAACTTGTAATAAATATTGTATCATCTTCTAACGGTTTTGTACAGAAGAATTTATCGGGGCAATCCGAGACTGTCTGATGCCTCCAAAAAACTTTGAAAACACCTTTGAACAAGTTCCCGATATATGCACCGAAAAATCAAAATCCGAAAAACCCCATTCTCCCGTTTCCTCTATGCTTCTTCTTGCATATGCAGACGAAGGAGTTTTTTATAAACCCGTTCCATCATCCAGGCTTCGCTGACATATTCTGCAAGACGGTTTGCGGAAATCCACTGTACACCGCTGTTTTCATCCGCTTTTACAGACAGAGACTGTCCCTCCTCTGCCGTCAGCAGATAAGTCAGATTCAGATGCAGATGTGAAGGTACATAAACCCCTCTCTTTTCATGTCCGTCTACGGTGATGATTTCCAGCGAAACAGGCTCCTGCTTCACAAAACGAAATCCCGATGCGCCGGTTTCTTCCTCCGCCTCTTTCAGAGCAGTTACCGCAGGATCAGGCTCGCCGTCGGAATGTCCTCCTGTCCATGACCAGGAATCATAGATATTGTGGTACACCATCAGCACTTTATCTCCTGCTTCATTGACAATCCAAGATGACGCCGTAAAATGCGCCGTTTTATTTTTCCTTTCAAGACAATCGTCGTTGGCTGACAGAAACCGCAGCATTTCTTCTCTGTCCAGCGCCTCCTGTTCGCAGGTCGGCGCATAATCTTCGACCAGCTTCTGAATCAGTTTCAGTTTCGGATTCATTTCACACTTCTCCTTCTGCATCTAGAGTTTCACCGAAAACTCGATGCTCCGTATCTTCTTTTCACAGACATCTTCCGGCAAATACTTTTTCAAAGACTTCTTTTCACAGATATTTTTTCACAAGCTTCTTTTACAGACATTTCTCCGCAGACAATTCTCTTCCGGCGAGCTGATCGGCTTATCCGTCAATTGCCTCTCCCTCCAGACTGAAAGTACTGCTCTTTGTAATTTTCACATCGATGATTTTTCCGGTCATAGATGCGTCTCCTCTGAAATTCACCAGCTTAAAACCATCCGTTCTTCCCGTAAAAGTGCGGCTGTTTGTTTTGCTCGGTCCTTCAACCAGTACCTTCTGCATTGTACCGACATAGGCTGCATTTTTCTCTGCACTGATCTGATTAACCAAATCAACCAGCCTGTTGAAACGCTGATGTTTCACATCTTCGGGAATCTGATTTTCATATGTTTCCGCCGGCGTTCCTTTTCTGACAGAATACAGGAATGTAAAGGCAGAATCATATCTTACCTTTCTTACAAGATCGAGAGTTTCTTCAAAGTCCTCTTCCGTTTCTCCCGGAAATCCTACGATAATATCTGTGGACATCGTAATGCCCGTCACTGTCTCCCGAAGTTTTTCAACCAGCTGCAGATACTTTTCTTTATCATAGCGGCGGTTCATTTCTTTGAGAATCCGGCTGCTTCCCGACTGTACCGGCAGATGAATGTTCTTGCAGAGTTTATCGCAGTCGGCAAAAGCCCGAATCAGCTTGTCGGACAAATCTTTTGGGTGAGAGGTCATAAAGCGAATACGCTCAAGTCCCTCCACATCGTTGAGCATATAAATCAGGTCGGCAAAATCCGTATCTCCTTCACCTTTGTAAGAATTGACATTCTGCCCCAGCAGCATAATCTCCTTCACTCCGTCGGATACCAGCTCCCGCACTTCCCGCAGAATTTCGGAAGGTTTGCGGCTCCGCTCTCTGCCTCTGGTGTAAGGCACAATACAGTAGGTGCAGAAATTGTTGCAGCCGAACATAATATTGACAAGGGCTTTGCTTTTGTGCAGCCGTTTGCATGGCATATTCTCCACGATTTCACCGCCGTCGGACCAGATTTCCACCTGTTTCTTCTTTTCATGCAGCGCATTTTCCACAAGCTCGGGGAACCGGTGAATATTATGGGTTCCGAAAATAATGTCCACCCACGGATACTTCGCTTTAATCGTATCGATGACATGCTGCTGCTGCATCATACAGCCGCAGACGCAGACCAGAAAATCCGGATTTTCTTTCTTGCGGCGCTTCAGCTGGCCGAGGGTTCCGAAAAACCGCTTGTCTGCATTTTCTCTGACACTGCAAGTATTGATAATTGCAACATCCGCATCTTTTCTTTCTTTTACGGGGGTAAACCCCTTTTCCAAAAGCATGCCTGCCATAATCTCCGAGTCGTGCTCGTTCATCTGGCAGCCGAAAGTCGTTATATGAAAGGTTTTTTCCATGTAAATCCTCCGTTTTCAAATTCAGATAAAATTTTCCTTCCGCCTGTCCTTTATTCCGCCGCAGACGGTTTCATCCGTAAAAAATCATGACAGGCAGAGACGATTTCCCGCCGCTTCTTTACAGAGGCTTCTGTAAGCGCCGCTCATTCTGCCGCAGAGATTCCGCGCTCTTCGGAAAGCTCTATGAACGCCGTATTTCCGAGAATATCTACGATTTTTACGCAAATCTTTTTGCCCGGCGGCATAATTCTCTCACAAGAGGTGCCAAGACTTTCTCCCTGTCTGACAAAAACCGCATCGGGCCGAAATACACTGCCGGCTCCGCCGTAATCAAAATCCGCGCTCCATGCCTGCACCATTTTAACAGAATCTTTCTGCATCACTTCCTTGACGGCTGCCCGGCTCTTTTCATCTAAGTTCTTCTTCAGTCCTCTGACCTTCAATGAAGTCAGAGAAAGCTTCAGAAGGCGCATATCCGATCCGGGAATTTCGGAATAAGAAGCTTCCATCCGCACATCCAGATTGGACTTTCCCGAATCGGAAAGCCGATAAACTCTGAAAGACCGGTTCTTCTCAATAAGCCGGCTGATCGTGCTTTCCACTGCAAGACTTCCCTTGTCGCAGCCGATAAAACATCTTCCCATGGAAGCCGCAGCGGCGGGCAGCGTTCCGCTGCCGCAGAAAAAGTCGGCGCACAGGTCGCCTTCCTTGGTACAGCATTCAATCATTCTTGCAATCAGCTGCTCCGGTTTCTGCGTGGCATAACCGGTTCGCTCTCTGCTGGTTCTGCCCACCATATCGATATTCCAGACATCTTTCATATTCACCATGGTGTACCAGCCCAAATCATCTTTGTATTCTTTTACACCCTTGAATCTGTAAGGTTTGAACCCTCTGTTGTAAGATTTCTCCTTAAGAGGATAAAACCGGTATTTTCCGCTCTTTGCATAGACTAAAATGGTATCGTGCTTTCTTGAAAAGTGGCGCTTACTGGTGCCGCCCGATTTATAGTTCCAGATGATTTCGTTGACAAAATTCTTCTCGCCGAAAATTTCGTCCATAATAATCTTTGCATAATGCACCACATGCCAGTCGAGATGCAGCCAGATAAGCCCCGTATCCGCAAGAAGATCCCGCATCAGATACAGGCGCACAGTCAGCATTTTCAGATACTCGGAAAGACCGTTTTCCCACTTGTCGCCGTAGGCCTTATGTCTGATGTTTGTATCTCCCGCCTTCATCACCGCATCGTAATCGGTTTTTGTAAAGAAGGGCGGATCGATATAAATCATCTGAATCTTCCCCGCCATATCCTTCTCCTCAAGGAGAGTTTTCATCAAAAGCCTGTTATCGCCGCAGCATATGAAATTACCGGCGGCCGCCTCTTCTTCGCCCACCTCTTCCGTCTGTACCAGCGGCTGCGCCTTTGTATTCAGATACTGTCTTTCTGCCGCTCTTATGATTTTTGTGAATTCCTTGATCAGACTCATATTTTCTTCCTCTTCCGCAGAGAAGCACTTCGGCAAGCTCTTCTCTTCCGGCAGCTTTCAACGCTTTGATAACAGTCTTACTGTTTTCCGGTTTATTATAATGAATCAAAGCCCGCTGCATCTTCTTCTCTTCCAGATTCTTCGCTACATACACAGGCTCCATCGTAAACGGGTCCTTTTCCGTGTAATACATACAGGTGGCAAGGGTTGCCGGCGTCGGATAAAAATCCTGAACCTGATCCGGCACAAATCCGTACTCTTTTAAAAACAGCGCCAGTTCCACCGCATCATCAAGGGTACTGCCCGGATGGGAACTGATTAAATACGGAATCAGATACTGCTTTAACCCCAGCTTTCTGTTAACGGCTCTGTATTTTTTCGCAAAATCTATGAAAACCTGTTTTGACGGTTTTCTCATATAATAAAGAACTCTGTCCGAAATATGTTCCGGCGCAACTTTCAAAGTTCCGCTGATATGGTACCTGCACAATTCTTCCAGAAAATCATCGCTTTTGTCTGCCATTACATAATCGTAGCGTATACCTGAGCGGATAAACACCTTCTTTACACCGGGCACTTCTCTGACCGCACGCAGCACATCAAGATAATCCGCATGGTCTACATCCATATTTTTGCACGGAGACGGATAGAGGCAGTCCTTGTTCTTGCAGACACCGTATTTAAGCTGCCTGCGGCAAGCGGGATCGCGGAAATTTGCCGTCGGTCCGCCCACATCGTGAATATATCCCTTAAAGTCTTTTTTCAGGGTCAAAGCCGTCGCTTCACGAACCAGAGATTCCTTGCTTCTGCTTCGCACCTGTCTTCCCTGATGATAGGTCAGAGCGCAGAAACTGCAGCCGCCGAAACAGCCTCTTGAAGAAACCAGACTGAATTTAATTTCCCGAAACGCAGGAATTCCTCCCGCATCATCGTAAATCGGATGCCATTCGTTTTCGAAGGGCAGCTCGTAAATATCGTCCAGTTCCTGACGGGACAGCGGCGGCATCGGACGATTTTGAATCACATAAACCGAATCCGTATATTTTTCCACCAGTCTCTTTCCGTTTACATAATCATTGTTTCTGTAAGCTGTAAGAAAGCTTCTGCAATAGGAGTCTTTATCGGATACAATCTCATCAAAATCCGGAAGCAGCTCCGTATCCTCATCAGCCTCAAACGATTTCGCCTTATAGCAAGTCCCGTTAATCCATGTGATATCGCTGATATCGATACCTGCCTCCAAAGCCTCCGCAATTTCCACCACAGCCTTTTCACCCATACCGTAAATCAAAAGATCTGCCTTCGCATCCAGCAGAATGGATCTGCGCACTTTGTCACTCCAGTAATCGTAATGACCCAGCCTGCGCAGACTGGCTTCGATACCGCCGATTATAACGGGCACATCTTTGTAAGCTTCTCTGGCGCGGTTGCTGTAGACAATCACAGCCCTGTCCGGTCGTCTGCCGGCTTCTCCCCCGGGTGAGTATTCATCTCTGCGTCTTTTGCGTTTGAATACAGAGTAATTGTTTACCATAGAATCCACAGTACCGCTGTTAATCAAAAAACCGAGCCGCGGCTTTCCGAACCGCTTAAAATCCTCGGCGCTTTTATAATCGGGCTGGGGCAGTATCGCCACTTTGTAGCCGTAGCTTTCAAGAAGCCTGCCGATAATTGCGGTACCGAAAGAATGGTGGTCCACATAGGCATCACCCGTTACCAGCACAAAATCCGGCCGCTCCCATCCTCTTTCTTCCATTTCTTTTCTCGTTACAGGTAAAAACATTGCTTATCCTCTCTTGTATTTATCTGTGTTTCTTCCGGGGCCCCGTGTGGCCGCCTGAGGGGTTTCCGCCCTTTTGAGAATCAGCCTCGGCCATTATCGTTTTCTTCTGAAAGAATCCCGCTTTCAGAAATGGTTTCAAGAAGGTCACAGGTGATTCTTGCAGTCAGACCCCAAATCATTCTGCCGCCGACCTCATAAATCGGAATATCCCAGATGCCTGTACGCCACGGATAGTCCTTTTGGATTCCAAGCTTCTCGTAAGGAAAATCTTTATCTACAGAAGCTGACACCTTTTCTCTGAAGATTTCTGGCGAACAAGCTGCAAGCGCTTCTGTATCCACCAGAAAAATCTCCTCAACCTCTTCCGTCTGCGGCTTCGCATTCAGATAATCCTCGTAATCAATGATACCGAGATATATATACAAGGTATAGTTGGCGTATCCGTAAAGCACATTGCCCGGTCCTATCATCCGGATTTTATCACAACTGATGCCGATTTCCTCGCAGGTTTCCCGAAGAGCCGCTTCCTCCGGCGTTTCACCTGCTTCTATGTGGCCGCCGGGGAAGCAGATTTCACCGGGGTCCGATTTCAATGTTTTCGCACGGGTTTCATACAGAATATGCACCTTCCCGTCTTTTTCCACAAAAGGCACCAGCACCGAAAAGAAACGGTGCTGTCCGATGGGAGCAGGCTCCCGCCCCGTAAAAATATGCTCTATATCCGTAAGTGTCAGTTTCATACTCAAAATCCTCTTCGAAAAAAATAAGGGCGGATAACCGCCCCTTTCACTGTCAGATTAGTTCAGAACTTCGTATTCCGAGAAATCAACACCGATCATTTCTTCTTTTTCAGCGCTGAGACTTACTACGAAATCCATACCGTAGTTCTTGGAGATGTTCTTCAGTCTGGTTAAGAATTCCGGAAGATCTCCCAGAGAGAAGTCAGCATGCTTCAGAATGCTGTCGATGAAAATTGTCTCGATATCATGGTCTGAGCTGATAATACCGTAGATAAATCCTATGTACTCATCGCTGTTGGTGATATGCTCATACTCTTCCATGCAAACAACTCTGATTCTATATTTTAAATCATACATCAATCTGGAATTCTTGTTGATAAAAATAACGCTTCCATTGCTGTTCTCAACCTGATTATTTGCCAGATCAATCATCTGTTTGGTTTTGCCTGTGCCTTTATGTCCAACTAATAATTTTACCATTATTATTGTCCTCCCGTTCTTTTGTTATTAGTGTTATTATACACTAACTGAAAGACTCTTTCAATGTTTTTTTACAAATAAAAGTCTGCTTCACCGATTCTGTCGGAAAGTCTTCCGGCACAGTAACCGGTGCGGTTCGGCTGCGAAAAATCAAACCGTCATTTCCGTATTAAAGCAGAACCTGAAAGCCCCGCTCTGATTCAAAAGAGCGGGGTTTGAAAAACAGTTTTGTATATGCGCCTGTCTTTTATACAATGCCTACATACGGAGCAACGGAAATGATTACCGCCGCAATCAGAAGCATAGGCAGAGAAATCTTCAGCATGGTTCTTACGAATCTGTCATAAGGAATATGCGTCAGTTCGCAGATACCCATATTGGTCGACTCCGGATAGAAGGAGCAGATAAAGTTTACGCCGCAGGTGAACGCAGACATCAGCAGAATCTGACCGCCGGTTCCGCCTGTAGATGTAGTTGCGAATACCGCCATAGCAATTGCGCCGAAAATCGGCATAGTGATTCCGGCAAGTCCGGATGTGGACTGCAGGAATACCGCAATCATAACGTATACTGCAACTGCCGCAATAACAAATGCCCAAAGCGGTACATCCTTTAAGATGTTCTGAATCCAGTAAATGAAAGTGATGCTCATACCTTCTGTCTGGGAACCCATAAATACGGAGATACCTCTGGATGTAGCCAGTACCAGCACTACGCCCATCAGATCGGCGGCGCCGCCGATAAAGGTAGATACAAATTCTTTTTCCGGCATCTTGTTGATGACTGCAATAACGATTGCACCGATCAGCCAGATTACACAGAATTCGTTAAAGTACCAGTTACCGAACTCGGTGAAGGAGTCCACGCCCAGCAGATTTCCGAGGAAACCACCGGACAGATTGGTTTTGAAACCGTTGAGGAAATTAAACACTCCCTGGTTCTCACCGATGGAAGCCCATTACGCACAGCAGAATTACAATTGCAAATACGATAAGAGACAGCTTATGACGCCAGGACATCTTTTCTTCATTTGTGCTTGCGGCAGCAGCCATATTCTGACACTCTGCAATGTCTGCAACAACAGATTTGGACGGATCCTTCTTTACTTTGTTTGCATAGCGCAGCACGCTGATTGTACCGAAGGTAACCAGAGCTACAAATAAAATCATACGAAGCACGATACCCGAACCGATGGAAAGTTCCTCGTTACCGATTGCCGCAACAGCCGCACCGATTGCGTACGGGTTTACCACATCAGCCATATTACCTGCAACCGCACCGACCAGAATTACCAGCATACCGGTCATAACATCGTAGCCTGCGGCAAGGAACATCGGAATAATGATGATTGCATAAGCAGGCATTTCTTCCCATGCGCCGTAAATCGTACCCATCAGAGCAAATACGGTAATCAGCAGAACAATCAGCGTATTTCCGCTGAACTTCTTTAACAGGGCGTTGATACCCGCATCCATTGCGCCAGTCTTGTTCAGTACCGCAAGGAAAGCGCCGGAAATGAGAATGGAGCATGCCACATCGGCTCCGATTGCCAGCCCCTGAATCGGAGCTAGGAAAAAGTCCCATAAGCCGGCAGGGTTTGTCCCTGCATTTTCAATAATATTGCCGTCCGCATCGAAAGCCGCATTGAATACAATATCACCGGATTCGTTTACTACAGATGTAGGAACAAACCAGGTCATAACTGCAACGACTCCGAGGAAGATCATTACAATCGTCAGTGCGGAAGGCATTTGAAATTTCTTCTTTTCCTTCATTGATAAATTCCTCCTGAATATGTATTTCTTTTCATTATTGAACTATTTCGCAAGGCGGTAAATTGCTTCCACCATAATTTCAAGCCAGATTTCCAGATGCTTAAGCTCAAGACACTCATTTGCCTGATGCATTGTATCAATCTGATCCGGAAGCAGACAGCCGAAAGCAACGCAGTTGTTCATAGTTCTTGAATAAGTGGCTCCGCCGGAGTACATCGGCAGGCTTTCGGTATCCCCCGTTACCTTTCTGTATGCTTCCATCAGTGTGGTTACCAAAGGAGAATCCTTCGGCACATACAGAGAATCTTCTTTGGAAGCAACTTCAAAATCATATCCGCTGCCCGCAAAGATGTCTTTCAGTTTGTTTTCAACATCAATCACTTTCGTTCTGACAGGAATTCTGCTGTCGCAGCAGATTGTCAGCTTCCCGTCGCCGACATAAATTCTGCCGATATTCAGCGTCAGTTTTCCGCCGTCTTCATCTTCTTCCGAAATTCCCAGTTTCTCTCCGAACAAAGCAGTCCCGAAGTTTGTATTGTAAAAATCAACAACTTCTTTCAGTTCTCCCCCAAGCTCAATCTGACTGAGAACCTCCATCAGAAGACTGATCGCATTCTTTCCTTCCTGAAGGTGAGCCGCGTGAGCACCTACGCCTTTTGCAGTCAGGTGAAGACCGTCTTCTTTTACCTCACAGGAAAAAGCAGTCGGATCATTGCTCTCGGATACAGCCTTTTCCACCGCTTCGGAAAGCGCCGCAGGAAGTATCATAGATGCCGAAGACGGTACGGAATTAAATGCGCCGCCGCCTTCAATCTTTACCTCATCGGAAATCGGTCTTGTCAGCGTATACTGCAGAAGACCCATTTCCGCATAAGTCAGCGGAAACTCCGCATCCGGAGAAAATGCCGCAGTCGGAAGCTCCGGTTTTACTTCGTTCAGATAGTACTGCATACACTTCCAGTCTGTTTCTTCGTTGGTGCCTAAAATCACACGAATTCTTTTATTAAGCGGAACCCCTGCATCCTTCAGAATCTTCATAGCATAAAGACAGGTTACAATCGGTCCCTTATCATCAAGGGTGCCTCTTCCGAAGATTTTTCCATCGGCGATTTCACCGCCCCATGGATCGAAATCCCAGCCTTCGCCTGCCGGCACTACATCTACATGTCCCAATATGCCGAGCATTTCTTCACCCTCACCGAATTCGATATGGCCGACATAATTGTCAAAATTCTCAGTTCTGAATCCCATGGATTCACCCAATTCAAGAGCTTTTGCAAGCGCCTTCGCAGGACCTTCGCCAAAAGGCATACCCGGTTTCGGCTCGCCCTCTACACTGTTTATACGGCACAACGCGGAAATATCCTGTGCCAAAGGCTCCATAGCCTCTTTTACAGCTTTCTTAAAATCCATAATAACCTTCCTTCTTTGTAAATTGTTTTACTTAAAAAAATGTACCCGTCTATTATATTAAGAACCCTTTATAATTACAAGATTTTTTTATAGTTTTTACAAGAAGGGGCTGTCGCACAGTTGACCGATCAGGTCGGCCAAAGCGACAGCTCCTTCCT
>CALBGO010000073.1 GCA_937894585.1 uncultured Eubacterium sp. | reverse complement strand
CCTGTATTTGCAAGCTTTACAGCGTTTTTGTTTCTTCTCAACTGTCAAAGTCGGGCGCACAGCAATGATACCAATAACTTTTTCATGTTGTCCTCCTTTATTCCTTTCACTCTGCCGGGATCTGCAGCTTCCGATTAAGCAGCTTCCCCCACCCATGTTTAAGACTATCATACCATATAATATTCATTTGAGCAATATATAAATTACATCTGAATTCTATTGATTTATGTTAACTAATTGTAAAATATAGGTAAAGGAGGTGCTTTTATGGATGTTATCGCCAAAATTGACAGTTTAATGCAGGAACGAAACTGGACGGACTACCGGCTGGCGCAGGAATCCGGTTTGGCATCCTCTACCATTGCAAATCTCAGAAGACGCCACACGGTACCTTCTATCGCCACTTTGGAATCTATCTGCAATGCTTTCGGAATTACACTTTCTCAGTTTTTCGCAGAAGGCGATAGTTCAGTCAGCCTCAGCGATGAACAGCGCCAGATGTTCAAAAACTGGATGGGGCTTACGAAGGAGCAGAAGCTCCTGGTTGCCGCTTTAATTACAGAACTGAAGCAGAAATAACTGCACCGCTCCTTTTTACAGCGCGCCTTACTCTTTCATCCGGCGCATCCTTTTTTTATTCATACACCCATCTATACGGGATTCTTCCGGTCCTTCTCCGCATATGAGCTTATAAAAACATATAATTGAAATACATTTCACCTATACAAAATTCCTCCGGTCCTTCTCCGCATCCCTTTCTCTTCCGACGCGGACTATCGCCGGCTTTCATCAGTAAATACCCTTCTTTTTTCAGTCAGCCGACTAATCGCCAAATAATAGCACAAATAACAGCACCAATAATAATGCGGCAAAAAACTGAAAATTAAAAAATCACCTTGACAGTGTACTATTTAATGTAGTACACTTAATACACAAAAGGGAGATGTGATTCCGCATATCCTGCAATAAAAATTTACGGGAAAGGAGAGATTTATGTTTCAGCTTGATTTAACCAGTCACAAATCTATCTATGAACAGGTTGTTGACAAGTTCAAGGAGCTGATTATGACAGATGTACTGCCCTGCGATGCAAAGCTGCCGTCTGTCCGGGAACTTTCCGGAATGCTTTCCGTCAATCCCAATACCGTTCAAAAAGCCTACCGTGAACTTGAGCGGGAGGGATTCTGCTATTCCGCAGCCGGCAGAGGCACTTTTGTCAGCGACAGAAGCAGAATTCGCCCGGACAGCCGCCGCATCGAAGAAATCAAAAAAGAAATCGTCGCTTCCGTTATGGCGCTGCGGTATTTGGGGCTGACGGCAGAAGAAGCGAAATCAATCGCTCATTCGGCAATTGACGGCAACATCAGCGAATATGAATTACAGAGAAAGGAGTCACAGATATGATTCGTGCTGAGCATATTTACAAATCTTTTGACGGTATACCTGCTCTGACCGATTTAAGCCTGCGCGTGCAGAAGGGGTCGATTTACGGGCTGATCGGTGTCAACGGGGCGGGAAAAACTACCGCTATCAATCTGCTTTCGGGCATTTATAAAGCTGACAAGGGCGAAATCACCCTGGACGGCGAACCGGTTTACGACAGTGAACCCGTAAAGAAGCGAATCGGTCTGATATCCGATGCGCCGTGGTTTCCCGCAGGAAGCACTCTGAAATCTCAGGCAGCCTTCCGCAGCCGAATCTATCCGGACTGGGATTCGCAGACCTTTACCTCTGCTGCCGAAACACTGAAACTGGACATAAACAAAAGCCTGAGCACTTTTTCAAAGGGGAAGAAAAAGCAGGCTGCATTCGTTCTGACACTGGCGGCAAAACCGGATCTGCTGCTCTTAGATGAGCCTATGGACGGTCTTGATCCCATCGTTCGCAGAGTCATACGCAATATCATTTTGGATGAAGTCGCGGAAAGACAGATGAGCGTCCTCATATCCTCCCATAACCTGCGTGAGCTGGAGAATATGTGCGACACCGTAGGACTTCTCGCAGACCACGGAATGAAACTGGAAACAGACCTTGACAATATAACCGGGCAAATGCACAAAGTACAGATTTCTTTTGAAGACGAAAACCGCGCAGAGCGCCTTTGTTCTCTTCTGAAAATCATACACCGGGAAAAGCACGGTTCTGTAGAGCTTTGGATTGTAAAAGAAACAGAAGCTCGTCTTCGGGAAATCATTTCCCGGGAAAACCCCAGAATTTTCGATATCCTGCCGATGACACTGGAAGAAATTTTCATTTATGAACTGAGAGGTGACTGTCATGACTACGAAGAAATCCTTTAGCTGCATCTCAGGTCTTCTTGTAAAGAACGACCTGAAGCGGTTCTGGCATATTCCTGCCGCCTGCCTTCTGATGCTGGTGTTCCTTTGCGGCGTTCCGCTGTTTTCACTGTACGGCACAAAATGGATGTGTGAAGTCGGCTTTATTCCATTTGAAATAGGAAGCATCCGCGGCTTTCTGCGGTCAGTCGTCATAGCAGTTCTTGCTGTTTCCTCTGCGGTCTGCGTCTTTTCCTACCTCCACGGGAAAAGCTCTGCATCGGCTTCTTTTTCACTGCCTTTCAGCAGAAAAACCATATTTCGAAGCCACGCCCTTGCAGGCTGGATTCTTTCAGTGACGCCTGTTATCACAGCCGGCATACTGTTTGCTGTAACTTTCCTGATTAAAATCAAATCCGGAAGACTGATTTTATATGCCAATAATCCGCCGGATGTTCGCCTTTCATACTTTGAAGTACTTATGATGATGCTGATTTGGACATCTGCCCTGCTTATCATCGTTACGTTTACCTACTGCGCCTGCATTCTGGCAGCAGTAATCAGCGGAACAGTCTTTACGCATATTCTGTTGGCGCTGTTTTTCAACGGTATCGCGCCGGCAACAGTGTTCTTTGCAAATCAGTATATGATTCGGTTTCTGAAAGGACTGCCCGAAGCTCCTGTAACGGCAAGGGGGTTTTCGCCTTTTACCAATTTGTATATGCAGCTGTGGGGGCCAAACGCCAAAATACTGACAACTGCACTTGTCTTCCTTGTTGCCGCAGCCTTCTTCCTCTTTCTTTCCGGTTTTCTTTTCAAAAGAATCCGACCTGAGCGTGAAGGAGACGCCGTCGTGTTCAGACCTGTCGGCGAAGTGGTCTGCGCCCTGTTTGCTTTTATCGGTATGTCGCTGACAGCTTTTATCGCAGAAGGCTTTGCTTTTACAGACAGTACCGCCCTCTTTCTGCTGTTCGGTCTGATTGGTTCCCTGCTTTTCTATGCCGTCGCGCGAATGGTTCTGGACAAAGGTATTCATATCTTCCACAAAAAAGCACTTCAGACCTACTGTGTATTCCTCGCAGCTGCGGCAGTATTCTGTGCTTTTACGGTTTTCGATATCAGCGGCTACGAAAAACGGATTCCAAAAACCGAAGAAATTCTTTCCTGTTCTATCGAAGGCGGCATCGCCGGTTCACTGGGAGAAACCGTCGAGTTCTCCGGCGCGGAGAAAGAGGTAACTGCCCTGCATAAAGCCCTGATTGAAAATGAGAATGACCTGGCTGATTCGGATATACCCGAAACCCGCACAAATCTTGCCATTACATATCACTTGAAAAACGGAAAAACCATGGTTCGCGCCTATGCGTTCAATCTCCATTGTATAAACGAAGTCCGAAGCTGCTACGAAACACTCTACTACTCTGTGCCGTACCGCAAAGCAGTTGCAAGAGACACGAAGCAGGAGCTGAACCGGCTGAAAAGAATCGATGACCTATTCTATACAGCAAGAATCGACGATACTTACACATACACCGTGAAAAAGCATCACGACGCTTTTCTGAAAGAACTCAAAGAAGCCATTATGAAAGATACAGAAGAGAGATCTTTCCACGATCAGCTTCTGCTGAATAAAGTAGATCAGAAATGTTGGGACATCTGGTACACCTTCCACGAAGAAAAGGATTCTGCCGTCACCGTCACATATCCCATCTACATTACCGATGAACATGCGCTTAAAGTTATAGAAAAATACAAACCTTATTTAGAAAAGTATCAAACCCTGTAAATAATGCATACTCCTCATTTCAATCTCATTTAAAGGCGGGCGGTCAAAACAGTTTCTCTGAGATGTATACGGATTATTTACCGTTTACCCTTGAAGCTGCAAAAGGCGGGAAATGACACATTCTGTTAAGAAAGGAGCCGGGTGTGTCATTTCTTTTTTAGGTACATAGCCGTAATTGACACTTTCCTCTGCGATATTGAGTATCTGTGTCATAAATCAGGGAAAAAAAGATGAGTGACTGCATATTTACATAAGAATTTTTAGATAAAAATGTCATTAGAGCAAAAATATGGAAGATATAGAGGCGACATATTATAAAAAATGACATGTTTATATTGTTTTTTGGAGTAACCTGTCATTTTTGCACTTTATACTTTTGAAAATCTGACATAAGGATGATAATACTGAATAATTGTGTCATTTTGCAATTTATATAACAGAGGCTTCGCAGCTGTATTTTGGAAGTATGGCACGGATTATTTACCGTTTACGGTTTTTCTGTATCATCTCAGCAAAAGAGGTCATCATCACTTAATGCAACAGCCTTAATAATCTTCTCTGCAAATCCAAATCACGCCGCACACATTCCGGACTGTTAAAAAGCATCTTTCCCTACCATTCTCCGCTTTATCTGATAAAAATGGAAACCTGATATTGGATTTTCGTGCGTGAAAATCCCGTCAAAAATATCGTTGATCATACCTTTTTTCTTAGAAAAAAATTGACTTTCCAAGTCAGACCTGCAACCAGTACCGCCTTTTACTTCCTTATCGTAAAAATGTTATCATCCAACCTGTAAAAAATGATGTCTTCAATTTTGGTTTCCGTTTTTAACAAAAAATCTTAGAAAGGAAGGGAATCGCTTTTTTGATTTCATATTCTTCATTGTCCTGTTCCGCTGCATTCAACCTTCGTAGAAAATTATATATTTATATTTAAATATTATTTTAGATATTCCTTGCTCAAAACTCGGATTTTATATCAGAATTTCCTTCTATCATATTTATTTATAATCTGCCAATCGCACCTGTTTCTTTGAAGAATTCAATATTTGAAAAGTTCAGCTTTCCGATATAGCCGCCAGTCAGTCTAATCGGGCTTCTGCTGCCATCCTCCGCCCTGCTCTATTGACGATTTTGTATGCCTATTATATAATTTTCATATCAGAAAAATGACACGAGCTGCCGATTGCTCCATCATTATACAGCTTAAGCAACAAGATGGACAATTCCTTATTGGTTGTAAGGGAGATTAACCATAAATATATTGTAGTAGAAAGGACTTCTCATATATGATTTACGACTGCATTATCGTAGGCGCGGGCGCTGCGGGCTTATCCTGCGCTGCTTCTGCCGACTTTAAAATAAATGGTCTGATTTTAGAAAAAACCGCCCGTCCGGGCACCAAGCTTTTGATGAGCGGCGGCGGTCAATGCAATATCACCCACAGCGGCTCTGTAAAAGATTTCATCTGTCGATACGGAAAAAACGGAGGAAAAATCAGAAGCTGTCTGTACAAATACAACAACCTGCATCTGCAGGCTTTTCTGCATGAGAACGGAATACCCACAATAACCCGCGAGGATGGAAAAGTTTTTCCAAAATCTATGAATGCCCGCGATATTCTGGATATGCTGCAGCAGCAGGCTATGAGAAACGGATTTCAGCTTCGCTGCAATACCCAGGTTACTCGCCTCACCCGCTGTGAATCACAAAACTGCTGGTGTGCGGAAACGAAAGACAATACTTTTCTGGGAAAAAATCTCATTATTGCGTCAGGCGGCTGTTCCTATCCTTCTACCGGTTCCGACGGAAATCTCTTCCCTGTTTTGACGCGGGATTTAGATGTGCAGATATCACCTCTTGCGCCTGCGCTGACACCTGTCTTTGTGGAAAACTACCCTTACAGACAGCTTACCGGTATTTCCTTTGAAAATGCAGAACTTCAGCTTTGGCGGCAGCCGGTCGGCAAAGAGGGCGGCGCAGCAAACAGCAGTATAAACAGTACAGCGGGCGGCACACCGGCGGGCAGCACTGACTTCGAAACAATCGGCGCGCTGACGGGCAGCACTGACTTCGAAACAAACGGCGCGCTGACGGGCAGCACTGACTTCGAAACAAACGGCGCGCCGACGAGCAGCACAGACTTCGAAACAAACGGCTCGCTGACGGGCAGCACAGACTTAAAAACAGGTGCCGCGCCGACAGGCAGTGCGAACTTCAAAAAAAACAACGCAGCACAAAACAGCAAATCTATGCCGTTTCGGAAAACCGGTTCCTATACCGGTCCCCTTCTTCTGACTGCGGAAAACTTTTCGGGACCGCTGATTCTGAATGCTTCCCGAGATTTCTGCGCCGGGGACCGCATTCTTTTGAACTACCTGTATCCGCTGAAAAAAGAAGAAGTTCTATCCCGCATCAACAGCGCAATGAAGAAAAGCAACGCACAGCTTTCCAATCTGCTTCCAAAAACCTTTCGGATTCCGAAAAACTTTGCTGCTTCCATTATCGCGCAAACAGGTGAAAAACCGAAAGCTGTCGCTTCAAAAATGACGGAAGATACTTTCACAATCAGCGCCTTAGGCGGCTTCCGAAAAGCAATGGCGACAACCGGCGGTATATCTCTCAGCGAAATCAATGCTAAAACCATGGAGTGCAAAAAACATCACAATCTTTACTTCATTGGCGAAATGCTCGATATCGACGGTGAAACAGGCGGGTACAATCTGCAGTTTGCCTATTCCTCCGCCTGCGCTGCAATAAATAGCGTATGCGCTTCTCTTTCAGAATAACTGTTGCTCCCTGCTCTTTGCAAAAAAACGCTGCAATCGTTAAAATTCAGGCTCTATGTCAATAGTTGGGGTGGAACACAATCTAAATAGCAATTTGTAACCAA
>CALBGO010000072.1 GCA_937894585.1 uncultured Eubacterium sp. | reverse complement strand
TTATGACGGCTTCAAGGTCAAATCACAATCCACCCTCTGATTAGGCACTTACGTTAAGTCATATAAACGCAGACCTGTTGTAGGGCAAGTAATTAACAACAAGGAAAAAATCGTTTATATGCTTATAAACAAAGGCCGGAATGAAAAAAATCTGAAAGATATTCCGCACAGAGAGTTTTTAGACCTTGCGATTGTCTATAAAGTGATAATCGAAAACTCTGAAGATGGGATTAGTTCAGCAACGATTACAAATTCCCTTGCAGATATGATGGGACTAACAGAAGAAGAACTCTATAAGCTTGCTACTGAGAATACACCGATAGTTTTCGGGAAAAGTACCATACCGTTTTTTCCACAGACAGAAAAAGGTGATATGATATCGCCGATCATCGTTACAAACGAAGCAAAGCTTTATGGAGCGGTGACCTTGCTTTATAATGACATGATGAAAACTATTGCAAGTGTGATGGAACAGGATTTCTACATTTTGCCTTCTTCGATACATGAAACGATAATCGTGCCGATGGAAAACGGAGATACGCAGAATCTATTGGATATGGTTTACCACATCAATCGTACAGCAGTTGCAAATGATGAAGTTTTATCTGACAACATCTATGTTTACCATAGGGAAACGGATGAAATAGATGTAATTTATAACAACAAGTAAGTTAAAGAATGGGCAGTTGGCGGAGCAAGTCTCCGCCATAGCCGAAAAGAAAGGAGCAGATTATGCAGTTAGGAAAAGTAAAAGCAACCGTTTTTGATGCAAAACGGGCAGAGAAAAGAAAGAATACCGTGGTGGCGAATATCAGTACTTTGGAAGGAAAAGACCAGGACGGCAAGTATCAGTATTGTTCTTGGAGAGCAAATTTTGTGGGTGATGCTTATGAAAAAGCATTAGGGCTTACAGATAAGGACAGAATTGTGATTACTTCCGGAAAAATTGAGAATTTCTATAATAAAGAAAAGGAAAAAAATTATACAATCGTAACTGTTTTCGAATTTGAGGAAGATGAAGAATAAAATTAAAAATTCGCCCGGTTCTATCAACTCGTTGATAGAACCGGGGAAGTAAGAAGTTGTAGAAGTTGGTGAAATCTACTATTTGGGCGAACTTTGGAGCGGATCCGGGGACGGTCAGGAAATTTTAGAAAGTGAATCAATTGCGATGTACGACACGGAGACTGATGACTGGAGAACAGTAAGCTTTGAAGTCGTACATCATACAGAAGATATCTTGCAGGTTAAGGTGAAAATCACAGGGATATGCTCATAAAAAGAAAGGGAAATAGAATGTGCAGAGAATTAGATGAACATCGTCTAAGAAACGATATTGAAGGTTATATCGAACAGCGGGATGGCACTTGCACAGGTGAATCCGTAAAGAATATGTACGAAAATGGCACATCTTTAGAAGGCATTTGTGACTATTTAGAATGGGATTATCAAGAATACTTGTACTAAAGGTGAAAGCTAAAGCTATATCAAACACATTGGTGGTACTGAAAAGTATACTTTTCGGTACTGCCATTTTTTATACAAAAAAATGGTGCCAAAATGTATGTTTTCATAGTTATTGGTAGTGCCGAAATAAAGATGTGCATTTTAGAACCATTGGAGGTAGATATGGGCAGGTATTATGGTTACAACATGCTGATATCGTTTTTCGATCTGCAGGCAAGAGCAGAACTTGAGCGCAAGGAAAAACGGCAGCGTGAAGGTATTGAAGCAATGAAAAGGAGAGGTGAGTGGGAAAGATATGGCAGACGCAGGATTATGGCGAAAGAAGATTTTGCGAAAGAATATGAGCGTGTGTTAGCAGGAAAAATCGGTTCTTTAGCTTTAATGAGAGAGCTTGGACTATCGCATAACACATTTTTTCGATATGTGAAAGAGTATAAAGAAGAAAACATAGAAAAGGAGAAGTAGTAATGTTTTTAACAGAAAGAGAACTCAGGGATAAATTTTGGGCGAACTATAATTATAATCACCGTGCAGTCCGCTACCAGTTTGAAGCACCGGTAAGGACTGGCAGCATTGATTTGCTGACAATCGAAAAGTTTCAGGAAAATTATCAGATCAATGCTTTTGAATTCAAACTGAACGACATCAAAAAAGTTATTCTGCAGGCAAAAGCTAATATCCAGTATTGCAATAAAAGTTGGATTGTTATTCCTGCCGAAAAGGAGCAGCTGATCTTTGACCGGTATAAAAACATTCTCGATGAATCAAAGTATATCGGTGTCATTACGGTAGAAGAGGGGGGCAGATGGAAACCGTCCTACATTCCTCAATTCCAAAAAGAAATTCCGCTGACGCAGCATCTTCTTAATTTTATTATGCGGGAAGTGGCAGCAAAATGAGACGAATTGCATCTCATCCTGACTTCCTCCTATCAGTTGAAACTCGTCCTCTCGTTTCTTCGATTGGTGGGTTGAAGAGCATAAGGGAAATCCGCTTGCACAATGGTGCAAATTTGGCAGTGCCAAATGAAATTCCAACGATTTTAAGCGCTTGCGCTTTTTCGAGTAAATATGGCATTTTGCCATACGATTTTTATGGAAAATCCTCCTATAAAATTCCTAATAATCCTATTTTTAATAAATGAAAGGAGCAGAGTATGCCAAAAAGAACATATCGAATTTCTGATGAAGCACTTATAATCCTATCCTCTATCAAAGAAGAGCAATCTCTAAAAACTGATGCATCTGCAATCGAATTTGCACTTCGCTACTATAGTGAAAAAAACAATCGTGAAGCAGAAACAATCCGCTTGGCAGAGCAGATCCTAAAGGAGCCGATGGTGATTTCAGCAGCCGCTTC
Source organism: uncultured Eubacterium sp. (assembly GCA_937894585.1). Classification (GTDB taxonomy): domain Bacteria; phylum Bacillota; class Clostridia; order Peptostreptococcales; family Anaerovoracaceae; genus Senimuribacter. The sequence continues at coordinate 4,176 of CALBGO010000072.1, read as the reverse complement.
CAGATCTGCAGATCAGAAACTGGATATTGTGATTGATGCAATTAATGCGATTTTGATTGAACGAGGATACAGGCAATATTATCCTGTAGAACAATATCCGTCACAGATCATTGAAAAATCAAAAGCTCAACAAAAGGAAAAACTGGCAAGGGCAAAACAGTTGAAGGATGATAATGCGTTGAGAAAGAGGTAAACTATGGGAACCTTATATGTAAGAAATCTTGATGAAAGAACACATGCAATACTGGAGAAGAATGCAAAAGATAAAAATATCAGCGTATCAGAGCTTGTAAGAAATATACTGCAGAATTATGCTATAACAGCAGACCTTGGAAATATTGATGATAAATACAGAAGTTTTACAGAGGATGTTTTGCAGCTTTATAAATCGGAAATGGAAGAAGTAAGAATGCAATCACAGATGATGATGCTGCAGTTTATGGAGAAGATAGAGCAGGAAGAGTTACTGTATGAGAAGATTAAAGATTTTTTTGAGGAAAAGGATTTTGAATAATGAGTAAATCAGGAAAGTCACCGGGAATTGTTCTTGTAAATACTTTCTGTCAGTCCAGCGATAAATATTTTACCGGCTATATTGGATATATGGACCGACCGGCAGCAGTAAGAAGAACGCATATCAAAAACTATGATATTTTTTCAGGCTATATGAAATATATGGGGAATCCTATAAAGACAGAACAGCTGGATTCTGAGGAGCCTGAGAGAATATCGGGACTTTTCACGGAGTATACAGACCTTGTATCTGCAGATGATATGGAGAAAATTAAAAATGAATTTCGCAAAGCACAGGATAATGGTAGTCTGATGTGGCAAACTGTAATTTCTTTTCGGAATGATTGGCTTGAGAAGATGAATGTGTATCATGCTGATACAGGAATTCTCGATGAGAAAAGGCTAAAAGGTGCAGCAAGAAAAGCGGTGAATAAAATGTTAGAGAAAGAAGAACTTACAAATGCTGTATGGACGGCCGCAATTCACTATAATACGGATAATATACATATCCATATTGCGGCAGTGGAACCGCAACCGCAAAGAAGAACAAAACTGTATCCCCAGTATGAAATTGAACATAAAAAAGGAAAATGGCAGTATAAGAAGATGCAGGATCAGGAAACTGGTGCTTGGCACAAGGTTCCACTTCTTGATGAAAAGGGAGATATTCTGATGAAAGAAGAATATGTAGGGAAGTTTAAGGAAAGCAGCATCAAAGCCGCAAAAAGCGCTCTTTTAGAAGATTTGACACTCAATAAGGACATTAACCGAGAAATCAATGAAATCATCAGAGAGCGAATTTTGAGGACGCTGAAAGGTGCTAACTTGCATGAAGATCAGGAGTTCCGGCAGTCTTTTATTGAGATCTGCGAAGCTTTACCAGATAATAAAGGAGTCTGTAATTATGGGAACAGTGCAATGGCTTTTTTGCGACCGGAAATTGATGCGTTAAGTAGAAGTTATCTGGAAAAATATCATGAAGTAGATTTTAAGCTGCTGTCAGAAAAACTGCAGATGAAAGAAGACTACTATGTGGAGGCTTATGGTGATAGCGAAAATCAATATGCAGCTCATAAGATGCAGGACCTATATTATCGAATGGGAAATGCAATTCTTAAAACCGCAAGAAATTATGTGAAAACATTGGAGTATAATGAAGAACCAGTGATTTTGGAAAAATCTGCAGCAAAAGGTGATACAAAAGCGATGTACCACTTGGGTAGAATTTATTTAAGGAAAGAAGATAAAGCAGATATTGAAAAAGGAATAGCCTATATGTTAAAATCTGCTGAAAACGGTGATCCACAAGCACAATATGAGATGGGATGGATCTCAAAAAAAGCAGGAAATTTAACGGATGCAAAAAAATGGTTTACGGCATCCTCTGCGCAGGGAAATGCTTATGCAGCGAAAGCCTTAAATGATCTTAATAAGCCGGTTGATTGGAGTCGTGGGATCAGATATAGTCTTGCAAAGAATGAGACTGATTTACAAAAGGCTCTTTATTGGCTTAAAAAGAGCTTAGACTATGAGTACGAAAAGTATATCAATTTACAGGATTATGAGAAACTGCAGCAAAGTATTGAAGAGAACAGAGACATAGAACTATAGGAATGGGGAAGAAAAATGGATCTAAACACTGAACAGAAAATTATAATGCTGATCGAACATTACAGGAAGAAAAATCTTTCAAATAATGAAATAGTTCTACTTATACGAGGGATTTTTTTGCAATGTGAAGAAAATAAACTAAACAGCATCTTTGAAAGTAAGCTGGGAATGAAGTTTGAGGAAATATCAGAGCAGCTTGAACTGAATTGGCGTGAACCTGAAAAGAAAGAGCTTATATTTGTCACGGTTGAAATTCCAGCTGCACTTCTGAAGAATATTCCAGAAGAAGAATGGCAGAACTATATTGCTGGGTTAATAAAGGCAGACCGGGGATTGTAATTAAAGAGGTGATCTAAAAATGTTAGGAAAGGACGAAGCATATAGAAAAAAGCGGGCAGAGGAATTAGCAGACCGACGCAGATGCAGGAGAAACAGAAAACGGAAAGGAATGCATCTTACTTGGAATGATAGGCTGATGATTGAGAAAATGCTTTTGCGAGGTATTGAGAAACGAGTGATAGCAGATACTATCGGTTGCTGTCTCGCTACAGTTTATAATGAAATTAAAAGAGCAACCTATGTGCATACAAATTCCGATTTAACCGAGGAAGTGCGTTATAATCCGGATCAGGCAGAATGGAACTATTGTAAATGTCTTGCTGAAAAGGGCGTTAAACCGATGCTCTTAGAGGACGAAGAGCAGTTAGCATACATAGAAAAAGAAATTTTAGAAAAGCAATATTCGCCGGCAGCAGTTATAATGGCGGCAAAGCACAATCAAGAGAATCATCAGTTCGAAAACCCAGTACAATCAGTAAATACGATTTATAAAGCGGCAGCAAGGGGATATTTTGACCATCTCGAATTAAGCCAACTTCCGGAATCCGGCAGAAGAAAAAAGAAAAGGCAGAAACGCAAAGGAATCCAGAAAAAAGCACCGAAGGGGACTTCTATAGAAGAAAGACCGGAAACAATTGATGAAAGGGGTGACTTCGGAAATTGGGAAATGGACTGTGTTTTAGGAGCGAAGAAAAGCAAAAAATGTCTTCTTGTTTTTACGGAAAGAAAAACTCGTTATGAAATAATCGAGGTCTTAAAGTTTCATACTGCAGATGAAGTGGTTAAAGCATTGAATCGGTTAGAAAAAAGATATGGCGCTAAATTCTATTCTTTGTTCCAAACCATCACCGTAGACAATGGAAGTGAATTTACAGACTTTGATAAAATGGAAAAGGCATTGTATCGGGTAGGCAAAAGAACACAGATTTATTACTGTCACCCATATGTCCCCAGTGAGCGTGGCTCCAACGAAAATGGAAATAAAATGATTCGGCGTTGGTTTCCCAAAGGAACAGATTTTGATCAGACAATAAATAAGGCAGCTGTTAAAGACGCTGAAGAGTGGATGAACAATTATCCTCGAAAAATATTGGATGGGAAAACAGCATTTCAGTGTTTTCAAGATGAGGTTAGAAAGTTGGGCTTTACATAATTTACTTTGATAATAATGTTAAATTAAGGGGTGACAGTGTGACCTCTTTTTGATATGGTTAAAAAAATAAGATGAAATATATTTCACTTAAACAAAAGGATTTTTTCAAATAATGATAAGATTTTTTCGTTTAAGTGAATAACTTTTTAGGCAAGTGATAATTTTTTTTCGTTTTATTGAAACGGATTCTCAAATTACGATAATATATTATCGATTCAGTGAAATCTATTTCATTTCAATTAAAATATATTATCTTAATTTGAAAAAGTTTTTTAATTTAATCTTGACATCAAATAATGTTTGGGAAAAGTAAAAAAAGCACTTGCATTTTTTTCTCAATTGTGTATAATAAAATAGTCGCGGGTCGTTCAGACCTGTAAAAACAGAATATGCGGTCTTGGCGGAATTGGCAGACGCGCACGGTTCAGGTCCGTGTGGGAAACCGTGGGGGTTCGAATCCCTTAGACCGCACCAATAAAAAACAGACAGGATTATATCCTGTCTGTTTTGTGTATGACGGGCATGCCGTCAGTCTGTGGTGCAAGTCCACGTAGGGCGTA
>CALBGO010000071.1 GCA_937894585.1 uncultured Eubacterium sp. | reverse complement strand
TGGTTACAAATTGCTATTTAGATTGTGTTCCACCCCAACTATTGACATAGAGCCACAAAACTCCGGACAGCGATATGCTTTCCGGAGTTTTTTCATTACCTTATTTTTTTATCTGTGCATAGAAAGATCCCAGCTTTCCGGATCGGTATGCAGAAGCTGATGAGCTCTCTGAGAATTCGGTTCTCCCAGAAATTCTTTATAAGTCAGCTGCACCGCTGAATTTTCATGAGAGAAACGAAGACCCGAAAACTTATCCAGTCCATAAAGTATTTCTCCTCTCGATTCTGCAAATTCACAGCCGTCTTTAACGGGCTGACCGCCGCCGCCAACACAGCCGCCCGGACATGCCATAATCTCTACAAAATCATAAGAGACTTTTCCCGCTTTAATGGCATCCATCAGTTTTCTCGTATTTCCGAGACCGCTGGCAACAGCAACTCTAACCTTCATTCCCTTTATTTCAAAAGTCGCTTCCTTCCAGCCGTCCATACCGCGCACACTCTTGAAGCTGTCGGCTTCCGGATTTTCTCCGGTAATCAGAAAATATGCACTTCGAAGAGCCGCTTCCATAACGCCTCCGGTCGTGCCGAAAATTACACCTGCTCCGGAGCCCTCTCCGAAAATTTCATCAAACTCTTCTTCTTTCAAATCGTGAGCCTGAATGTTGTCGGCTCTGATCAGTCTGTCAAGCTCTCTGGTTGTCAGAACCAGATCCACATCTTTTCCGTGACCGGAATCATCAAGCTCGGGCACTGCCTTTTCATATTTCTTGGCAAGACAAGGCATAATGGATACAGAGAAAACTTTATCCGGGTCCACACCTGTCTTCTGCGCAATATAAGTTTTTGACATAGCGCCGAACATCTGCTGCGGTGATTTCGCCGTCGAAAGATTCTTTACAAACTCCGGGTACTGTGTCTTTACAAAACGCACCCAGCCCGGACAGCAGGATGTAAACATCGGCCAGCTGTAATCGTCTTTATGGGTAAATCGTTCAATAAATTCGCTGCCCTCTTCCATAATTGTAAGGTCGGCTGTATAAGTCGTATCAAATATGTAATCAAAACCGATTCTGCGCAGCGCGCTGATCAGTTTTCCCGTGGTTGCTTCCGTTTTGGAAATTCCGATTCCTTCTCCCCAGGCGGTTCTTACCGCAGGCGCAATCTGTACCATAGTGATTTTTTCGGGATCTGCCAGAGCGTCACGCAGCTCCGATAAATCGTCCCTTTCTCTTAGCGCTCCTACAGGGCAATGGGTGATGCACTGTCCGCAGAGGGCGCAGTCCGCCTCTGTCAGTTTTTTATTTCTGGAAACACCTACAGAGGCTCTATAGCCTGACCCATTGATATCCCAGACTTTAAGTCCCTGCACCTTATCACAGATCTGTACGCAGCGCATACATTTTACACATTTGGAAGCCTCTCTGATTAAGGGCAGTTCAAAGTCCCAGCGAGTCTTTTCATGTACATTCCGGTAAGGCTGTTCAATAATTCCAAGGTCGTTGGCAATCTTCTGCAAGGTGCAGTTGCCGCTTTTTACGCACTGGACGCATTTACAGTCGTGGTCCGATAAAATCAGTTCCACATTGATTCTTCTGACCGCTCTGACTTTTGGACTGTTTGTCAGAATTTCCACACCTTCTTCGACCTCTGTATTGCAGGCAGTCACCAGTTTGTCCATACCCACCTTTTCTACAAGGCACACTCTGCATGCGCCGATTTCGTTAATGTCTTTCAGATAACACAGATGAGGTATTTTAATTCCTACCTTTGTCGCCGCCTCTAAGATGGTAGTTCCGGCAGGAACCGATATCTTCTGTCCGTCAATTTTCAAATTTACCATTTTTCTATTCTGCCTCCTCTGAATGAACCGAATCCGCAGGTATCGCAGCGCAGACATCTTGCACTTTCCGCCAAAGCTTCTTCTCTGGTCATCGGTAGTTCCACAGCGCCGAAATCTCCGCCTCTTTCCGAAGCATAACGCTCTTTCATCTCAACTCTGCCTCTTGCGACTTTATCTTCTACAAGGGGCGCCGGAATATCAATATCCACAGTAATTTCATGATGGTATCCAAGGTATGTATCGATATTCGCCGCTGCCACTTTACCCGCTGCCACCGCATTGATTACAGTGGACGGTCCTGTTACGCAGTCTCCTCCGGCATAAATTCCCTGAACTCTGTCTACCACATTGGACTTTTTCGCCCGGATATTTCCGTGGAAAACAGGAATGCCGTACTTTTCCATAAATGTAAGATCTGTCGCCTGACCGATGGCTGAAATAATAATATCACAGCGCATCTTCTCTCTCGGCTGATCCGCATCTACGGGACGTGGTCTTCCGGAGCTGTCGGCTTCGCCCGCAATCTGCGGCTGCACGTAGAGGCCTCTTACCGTTCCTTTCTTGTCGACGATGATTTCTGAAGGCGCTTTCAGCTCCATCAGCTGAACTCCCTCTGCAATGGCTCCGCCGATTTCGTCAGGCAATGCCGTCATATCATCTTTTCTTCTTCTGTATACGATGCAGACTTCGCTTGCCCCCAATCGTTTTGCGGTTCGCGCCACATCCATAGCAACATTGCCTCCGCCGATAACGATTACGGATTTCCCGTTAAAATCAGGCATATCGTCGTCTCCGATGCCCCGAAGCATTTCCACTGCCGGAATCACACCCTTCGCATATTCACCCGGGATTCCCAGATTTTTATGATTGTGAGAACCGATGGCAAGATACATTGCGTCGTAGTTTTCTTTAATTTCTCTGACTGCCTCGTCGGTTTCCACATCGTAGTCGGTCTTAAAGTTTACGCCTGCCGCAGCAATGGCGTCGATGTCTTTCTGCAGACGCTCTCTCGGCAGTCTGTAGCTCGGAATCCCATAACGAAGCATGCCGCCCAGCTGGGCTCTCTTTTCAAATACAGTTACATCGTGCCCCATAATAGAAAGAAAATATGCTGCCGAAAGTCCGGACGGACCGCCTCCGACTACTGCAACTTTTTTTCCGGTATGATCCATTCTTTCCGGCACAGGAACGCTTTCGGAACAGTTGTCCACAGCGTAGCGTTTCAGACCTCTGATATTGACCGGAGAATCTATAATATTTCTCCTGCACTTCTTTTCACAAGGGTGCTCGCAAATCAATGCGCATACAGCAGGAAAAGGATTATCTTTTCGAATCAGTTTGACAGCATCGTCATATCTGCCCGCATGAACCAGCGCGGTATAGCCGGGTATATCCACTCCGGCAGGACAGCCTCCCCTGCACGGTACGGATTCTCTATGATTAATCACATTATCTGCACAAGCATGATTTCTGATATGAGACTCATAGTCCTCCCTGAAACCCGCAAGACCGCGGAGCACCATAGATGCCGCCTCTATACCGATTGCGCAGTCAGATGCTGCTCTGATCGCTTTTGCGGTTCTTTCCAGCTTATCTAAAATCTTTATATCTGTATTTGTATCCATGGCAAGAATATCTTCCAGCATAATTTGAAGCTGCCCCAGACCTACCCTGCATGGAACACATTTTCCGCAGCTCTGAGCGTGACACATTCTTAAGAATGCGGCTGCCATATCCACAGGACACTGTCCGGCAGGACTTGACACAATTCTTCTTTCCAGATCTTTATACAGACCTTCCACAGCAAGCTGCGCCCTGTCCTTTGACTTCATATACAGTCTTTCCATTCGATTCACCTCCGTCTTACATTTATTATACCTGAGCTTTCCAATATAGAAATACTCATTTTTTCCTCACTTACTAACTCACGGGTAACCCCGAAAGACTTTTTCTTTTCGTTTTTCTTGTTATATATTCAGAAATATCTTTTTTCAAAAGGAGCATTTTTTGTCTGTTTTCTTTACCGAGGAAAAGTGATTATCCACACCAAAAATATGGCGGAAAATACACCTTCTTCGGTCTTATGCACATATATTTCCAAATTGTATACAATTTTATTCACTTATTTATGTGGATAACTTTATCGCACTTATCCATTGAAATTTCAATAGATACACAGTTTTCTCATTTTGTCAATACAGAAGTTATCCACATATTTTCATATCACGGTTTACAAACTGTTATAAATGTAAACATACGAAAATATCATTAAAGTCGGACACTTTTTCCAATTGTAAAAATAAAAAACAGTTCTGCATTCAGTCAATATAAGGCATCATAACCTCTCTTGTCTGTTTACAGAATAATGGATATCACACGCTGACTTTCACTTGCTCCGCCTGCGTAGAGATTCCCTGAAAACGATAAAAAGAGCGCCCCTTGCGAATCCCATCAAGACGGAGACGCAAAGGGCACTCTGCCCATTCATAAATATCTGATAACCGGTTTGCTTGCCTTATTTTGTCGCAGGTACGACTTCCGCCGCAGCGTGCTGCCAATCAAACATCACTTCGCTCGTTTTCTTGGGCACGCCTCGCATGAGACGTTCGCTAGCCGCTTACGCCGTTGGGGATAACACTACGCTTCGCTCCGTTCCTCCGGTCGACATTCATAAAATGTCTCCCTTCGCTGTCCTGCATCGCACTGCTAACTTTCGTTAGCGCGTTGCAGGCACGGCTTCAGGCAGTCTTTCTTTCATCAGGTTCATTAAAGCGTCGGTGCAAGGCAGTTCATCTACCATTTTCGCATCTTTTGCCGGAACAAACTTAGGATTTACCGGATTCAGCACACCGCCGAGAATTTCACCCACTTCCGCATATTTGTACAGAGGCAGTGTATCATCCATTTCCCAGGAAATATCAGCTTCATCTTCAAAGCCGAATTCCTCTTCAAATACATGAGCAAGCTCTGCTGCGATTTCCCAGTTGCTGAAATCAACATCTTCGCAGATTGCAGCTTCTACAGGAAGCAGCCTTCTTTCTGTGTTGGTATAAGTACCGTCCGTAGAAGCAAAACCTGTTCCCGGAATAAATACATCTGCTTTCTGTGCAGTTTCGGTAAGATAGATGTCGGAAACCATCAGGAATTCAAGACCGGAAAGGTCATAACCTGCGGCAGCCGGATCTTCACCGAATATGATCAGACCCTTGACGCCTTCCATAGCCTCTGCGCCTGCACGGATACCCATATCTACAAGTCCCTGAGAGTTGTTCTTTGCTTTCACTTCCAGGATACCGTCTCTCGGTTTTCCGATATGACCGGAGAGCAGCGCAATTTCAGCAAGAAGTTCTGCCGCTTCCACAGAAAGTACATTCTGCTGGAATACAATCATTGCCTTCTTTGCATTTGCATACATTTCCGCAGCGCCTCTGCATTCATCACAAAGCGGCGCATCCGCTACAGATGCGGCAAATGCATCAAAGCCTTCTGCATCTGAAGTCTTGCCCATATCAATCAGAGCCTTTGCCATACTCTTTAAGAAGGCTGTGCTGTTGTCTGTATCAATTACTTTGTCAGCAAATGGGTAAGCAGTCTGTGTTTCCGGCGTATTCAGCGCAATTACCTTTGCTCCTGCTTCTGCAGCCTGCTTAATCTTGTTCCAGATAACAGGATTGTTCTTCTTGATAAATCCCGGAACGAAAATCACCTCTGCGGACAGCAGTTCATCAATAGTGTTCGGAGAAGCATCCAGTCCCAGAATTTCAGTCAGCGCGTTGGCTCTTGTGTTGAAGCAGAAAGTCTTAGCGCCGACCACTCTTGCGAACTTCTTCATTGCATAAGCTTCTTCATTGGTATATCTGTCGGAAATTGCTACAGCGATGGAGTCGATGCCGTGTCTTACCTTAACAGCTTCCAATTTCTTGGCAGCCATTACGACAGCTTCGTGATAGTCGGTCATACGGAAATCATCACCGTCTTTAATCAGTGGATCTACCTGTTTTCCTTCCAATACTGCTGTATCAAAGCCCCATTTTCCTTTACCACAGCAAATGCCTGCATTAACCCAGCCGTCTTTTGCAGGATTTGCCTTAATCAGCATATCCGCATAAGATTCCAAATCAAGGGTACATCCAACGGAGCAGTAAGAACATGTGGTTTCTGTTACATCTGTTTCCAGAGGAACTTCCTTCTGTACAGTCTGTCTTTCCTGCAGAGCTCCTACAGGACAAACGCTTACGCACTGACCGCAGGATTCACAGCCGGATTCTGCCAGAGGTTTTTCCAGATTCGGTTTTACAACCGTATCAAATCCGCGCTTTACAAGACCCAGTGCGCCTACGCCCATCACTTCGTCACAGACTCTTACACACAGTCCGCACAGAATACACTTGTTCGGATCTCTTACGATAAACGGATGATCGTCTGTAAATTCGATCAGATTCTTATCTCCTGCGAATCTGTCAGGCTCTACATCGTATTCGTTAGCAAAATCAATCAGCTTACATTCGAAATAGTCGTGGCAGCCGCATTCCAGACATCTGGAAGCTTCCGCTACAGCCTGATCTTCCGTCAGCCCGTCGTAAACAACTTCGGAGAAGTTGTCTTTTCTTTCTGCGGCAGACAGCTGATCCGCCTTTTCTCTGCACAGTCTTTCTCTGTCTTCGAAAGTCTTTTCCGTTACATCATCTCTTTCTACGAAGTACGGTTTTTCATAGCTTACTGCCTCTCCGTTCAAGTAGGAATCGATAACAATTGCAGCTTTTCCTGCGTCTGCGATGGATTCGATTGCTATGGAAATCTTGTCGTTACCGCAGTCGCCGCCGGCAAATACGCCCGGAATGCTGGTCATGAATGTGTCCGGATCGTATGCGATTGCATTCTTTCTGGTCTTATCCACATCAAACGGCGTTGCGTCTACTGCCTGACCGATAGCCAGAATCACTGTATCTACATCGAGAGTTTCTGTCTTTCCTTCTACCGGAATCGGCTTTCTTCTGCCGGATTCGTCCGGTTCTCCCAGTTCCATTACCTGCAGGACAACCTGTTTTACATGGCCCTTTTCGTCTTTGATGATTTCCAAAGGATTGGTCAGGTTCTTAAAGATAACGCCTTCTTCTTCACCTTCTTCAATTTCCAGTCTGTCAGCAGGCATTTCGTCTTTTGTTCTTCTGTAAATATTATAAACTTCTTTTGCGCCCAGTCTTACAGCTGTTCTGCAAGCGTCCATAGCAGTATTTCCGCCGCCGACGATTGCAACTTTTTCACCGAAGTCAATATATTCGTTTCTTACTACTTTTCTCAGGAAATCAATACCGCCGATTACACCGTCGGCATCTTCACCGGGACATCCAACGCCTGTGGACACCCATGCGCCGATACCCAGAAGTACTGCGTCATAGTCAGCTCTTACAGTGTCAAAGGACAGGTCTTCGCCGATTTTGCAGTTAGTTACGATTTCAACGCCCATAGATTCGATAATGTTGATTTCGGTGTCCAGCACTTCCTTCGGCAGTCTGTATTCCGGAATACCGTATCTCAGCATACCGCCCAGCTTCGGCATTGCATCAAAGATAGTTACATCGTGCCCTTTCTGTCTTAAGAAGTATGCTGCGGAAAGACCCATCGGGCCGCCGCCGATGATCGCAACGGATTTACCTGTCGGTTCATCGATTTCCGGTACAAATACTGTATCTGCTGCCAAATCATAGTCTGCTGCAAATCTCTTCAGCGCCATAATGCTGATCGGCTCGTCCACCAGCGCTCTTCTGCAGGCATCTTCGCAAGGGTGCGGACATACACGGCCGATTGACGCAGGAAGAGGAATTTTATCCTTAATCAGTTCATTGGCTGCTTCATATTCTCCGTTGGCGATTAAGCCTACATAACCCTGGCAGTCTGTGCCGGCAGGACATGCCTTGGAGCAAGGCGCTTTACAGTCGCCGTTGTGATTGGAGATCAAAAGCTCTAAGTTGGTTTTTCTGGACTCGGTAACTCTGTCTGTATTGGTCATTACAACCATACCCGGAGCAACCGTTGTCGCACAGGCTTTGCAAAGTTTAGGGTTTCCTTCCACTTCTACTACGCAAAGTCCGCAGGCTCCGTAAATAGCGGTTCTTTCGTCATAGCAAAGAGTCGGAATAAAAATGTCGTTTTCTCTGGCAACCTCCAGGATTGTCTGACCCGGAAGACCGAATACTTCTTTGCCGTCGATATTCATTCTGAACTTATTCATATCAGTATTTCCTCCTCCTTACTTTTTGATAATTGCATTAAAGTTGCAGTTTTCTTCACACTTGCCGCACTTGATGCACTTAGTCTGATCGATCACATGCTGTCCCTTGACTTCGCCTGTAATCGCTCCCACAGGACATCTCTTGGCGCACAGCGTACATCCCTTGCAGGCATCTGTGATTTCATAGGAAATCAGAGCCTTACATGATTTTGCGGTACAAGTCTTATTATAAATATGATCTTCATATTCGTTTCTGAAGTATTTCAGTGTGGTCAGTACCGGATTCGGCGCTGTCTGGCCCAGACCGCACATTGCGCCGTCCTTAATCTTTGCCGCCAGTTCTTCAAGCAGCTCGATATCGCCGTCTCTGCCTTCTCCTCTTGTGATTCTCTCCAGAATCTCCAGCATTCTCTTTGTACCGATTCTGCAGTAGTTGCACTTACCGCAGGATTCTTTCTTGGTAAAATCGAGGAAGTATCTTGCCATGTCTACCATACAGGTATTTTCATCCATAACAATCATACCGCCGGAACCTACGATTGCGCCGGTCTTATTAATATCTTCATATGTAACAGGCGTGTCAATCAGTTCTGCAGGAATACATCCGCCGGAAGGTCCGCCCATCTGTACCGCTTTGAACTGCTTATCATTTTTGATACCGCCGCCGATACCAAAAATAACATCTTTCAGAGGAAGACCCATAGGAACTTCCACAAGGCCGCCCTTCTTAATTTTACCTGCCAGTGCAAATACCTTGGTTCCCTTGGATTTTTCTGTGCCCATTGCGCCGAATGCCGCGCCGCCGTTTGCAATAATCCACGGAACATTGGCAAAAGTTTCTACATTGTTAATGTTGGTCGGCTGCTGCCAGTAACCCTTTGCTGCAGGGAACGGCGGTTTCAGTCTCGGCATACCTCTTTCGCCTTCCAGAGAAGCGATCAGCGCGGTTTCCTCACCGCATACGAAAGCGCCCGCACCGGCTTTGATTCTGATGTCAAAGTCATATCCGCTGCCGAAGATATTCTTACCTAAGAAACCCTTTTCTCTTGCCTGTTCCATAGCAATTTCAAGTCTTTTGATTGCAAGAGGATATTCTGCACGGCAGTAAATGATACCTTCTGTTGCACCCATGGCAAAACCGCCGATGGTCATACCTTCAATGACTGCATGTGGATCGCCTTCCAGAACGGATCTGTCCATAAACGCACCCGGATCGCCTTCGTCTGCATTACATACGATATATTTGTCTTTTCCCGGATTACCTTTAGCCGCATTCCACTTAAACCATGTAGGGAATCCTGCGCCGCCTCTGCCGCGAAGTCCGGAAACTTTGATTTCTTCGATAACATCGTCCTGAGACATAGAGGTTACGACCTTTTTGGTTGCTTCGTAGCCGCCTACTGCCAGATATTCATCAATCTTTTCCGGATTGATCAGACCGCAGTGTCTTAAAACCACTCTCTTCTGTTTTTCTATAAACTGTTCATCTTCTGCGGAAATTGCGTATTCTTCCACAACTTTGCCGCCTTTCAAATGTTCTTCCACGATTTTCTCAACCTTCTCAGGCTGTACCTTGACATATCTTGTCATCTTGCCGTCATCGTCATATACATCGACAATCGGTTCCAGATAACAGGTACCTACACATCCGGTAAAGTCAAGGACTGCATCAACACCCTGCTTTGCCATCTGCGCCTCAAATTCGGCCTGGGTCTTCTTTGCTCCGGTAGCAATACCGCAGCTGCCCTGTCCAATAATTACTTTCATCGCTGTACCTCCTAAGCTCTTTCTCTGATTTCAGCCAGAATCTGTACGACCTTGTCTTTGGTAAGATTTCCGTAGGTTTCATCACCGTCAGCGTTCTTAACCATCATAACAGGCGCCAGAGAGCAGCAGCCCAGACATGCCACATTATTCAGTGTGAAAACTCCGTCTTCCGTCGTTTCGCCGTCCTTGATTCCCAAATATTCGCAGACTGCCTCTTCAATCATCTCGGAACCGTTGACATGACATGCTGTACCCTGGCAAAGCATAATCAGATTCTTGCCGATCGGCTGCAATCTGAACTGGGCATAGAAAGTAGCTACGCCATAAATCTTTGCAGGCTTAATACCTGTTGCTTCCGAAATGTAATTGATGGTATCAATGGAAAGGTATCCATAGATATCCTGAGCCTTCTGAAGAATAGTAATCAGACTGCCGGGAACTTTTGCGTACTGGTCTAACACAGGCTGCAGTTCCTTGAACTGTTCTCTGTTATCAGCGCCGCCGCAGCAACAACATTTTTCACTCATTTATCTTTCCTCCTGCTTACATTTTTCTAACAGTATAAAAAGCCGGCTGCTCCGATTCTTCTCGGCGGTTGACTTTTCTAATACTGCGGAAATATCGAAAAGCCGATATTTCCTGCGTAATAAGCGCAGTTTCCTTCCGGAAACTATGATTTTAATTATACTTTTTTTCAATATAAAAATCAATAACCTGAAAATTTATTTATTTTTTAACAATACTGTGTTCAAAAATTAACAAAACTCTGTATCCGGAAATATATGTTTCAAATGCAAAGAAACAGCCTCCGGGAGCATCCCGAAGGCCGGATAAAGCAAAAGCCATTACTTTTATTCATATATTACGAAAGACAGATTCAGTAAAAACATCAAACATACGGCTGCAGATACTCCAATGCTGTGCAGTCTGACAATTTTTCTCTTCTCATACTTATGATTATATATAATTACAGCGATAGAAAATACCAGCATAGCCACAGTAAACAGATAGTAATACTTGCCCATCTCCCCAAGGAACCCATCCAGAAAAAGATAAAACAGCGCACAGATATCGTGAATATTCTGGACAGGCTTCAGAACTCTTCTCCCTTTCATATTTTCCCGGTCATTTAAGTTGACAGTATTATGTTTCATCTGAATCCCCCTTTCAGTAAATAATCGTGATATTTAACTTTTTTCTGTACCCTTTTATCTTATATTTCCTAAATTTTCTTTATCATAAAACTTCTATCCTATATTGTCAATGTAAGCCTACTGCGATATGATTCTTTCCCGGTACTCGGTGAGCACATTCCAACGGTTGAAAGCAAAAATGGGATGGATTGAAGTCTCCGATATTCTCAAATCCCCCGCAAATAGTTTTTTCGGCGAAACACAGGAGATTTTTCCCGGAAGAGAGGGGGGTATATGAAGAAAATAAAGTACATTTTCGATGATAGGTAACAGAAATTGATAAAAAAACACCGAGCTTTGACTTAAATGCGGCTCATAAATGTAATTTAATTCCATGAATTGTAAATTTTATATTGGGTTTTTCCTGTTTAACGAAAAGAAATCCCTCACAAAATCGGAAACAGGAGAACCGCAGGAGATTTCAGAGTATAAAAAAGCGAAATATACAGGGTACGGGTATAAGGGTATGGGTAAGGATATAACGGTATAGATATAGATATAGATATAGGTATAGGTATAGGTATAGGTATTGATATTGGTATTGGTATCAGTATATGCAAAGACCGGCACAGTCCGCCATAGCCTTTACACAATGATACAGTTATACGGATTTTGAAAGAATTCAATAAGATTTTTCTCGCATTAGGATTTTTCCGCATCAGGATTTTTTCTACAGGCGGTTTTCAATTTTTTCTTCTTCAGGAATTTCTTCTGTGTCGGTTGCCTTCTTCTTAAAGTCAATTTCTGTCACAAAGAGAGCTGCCATCATAATAACTGCGCCCAGATAAGATTTTACGCTGAGCACTTCTCCTGCAAAGAAATACGCTACGACTGCCGCAAATACCGGCTCCAGGGTAAAAATAATGCCGACATGAGCCGCGGCGGTATACTGCTGTGCCACTGCCTGAACGATAAAAGCAACGCCTGTGCAGAAAACAGACAGGAAAATCACACTGCCCCAGATAGTTCCGTTTGAAGGCAGATGAGGTGTTTCAAACAAAAAACTCATAGCAAGCATATATACGCCGGTCACTCCCAGCTGGAATACGCCCAGCTGAAAAGCGTCTACCTTCTCGCAAGCTACCGCCTTTTCCGTCAGAATCAAATCCACTGCGTAGGCAACTGCACCCATAATGCACAGAAGATCGCCTCTGAGGTTTTCCATATTGATAGAAAAATCATCTTTCAAAGTCAGCATCATAATCCCAATCAAACTCATAGTTACGGCAAAAATAATTTTCTTTTCGGGACGCTTTTTCAGAAACAGAATTTCAATCAGCGGCACAAAAATCACTGTCAGGGTGCACAGAAAACCGGAATTGGACAAAGTAGTATATTTCACACCGAAAGTAGCGCCCATATATACAAAGACCAATACAGAACCGACCAGAAGACTGTATTTCAAAGTCTCTTTATTTACGGATTTCAAACGGGGAAAAGTCAAAATGCAGCCTGCTGCAAAGGCGCCCAAAAATCTGTAGGCATTCAGTGTAAAAGGCTCCATATCAGTCAGAGAAATATCCATTAAATAATACGAAACGCCCCAGCACAGAGTTACAATGACCAGCATCAGATCTGCTTTCAACTGTGTTTTCATAAGTTTTCTCCTGTTCTTTCTTTAAAAGCTCGCCTTTCAAAATCCCATATCGACTTCCTGCATAATAAGGATTCCTGTTAAATCCCCGCAATAAACAGTTCCAGCGCCGTGCGGCTGTCGAGAAGTCCCGTCTTTATCTGTCTGTCAGCCTGATAAATAGCGGATAAGGTTTCCTTCAGCTTGCTTTGAGAATACCGATTGGCATAAGGAATCATCTTTTTAATTCTGTATTCGCTTCCTCCCAGCTTCTTGTGCATCGCAGAAAGAGCCATACCGTCGTCCTTCAGCTGCTTTACACTGAGCAGAAGCTCAAACTGAGATACAATCGCGCCTATAATCGAAAAGGCGTCCTTGCCGCTGTAGAGGATATTGTACAGAATCTGAAAAGCGCGGTCTTTCTTGTTACCGGTAATCGCATCCAGCATATCAAATACGAAAGTTTCCATATCCCCCGCCACAGTATTCATAATATCTTCCTCACAGATCCTGCCGCCTTCGGAATGAGCTATGACCTTTCTGATATCATTTTCAAATTGAAAGAGTCTGTAATCGCTTTCTTTATTGAAATACCCGGTTTCTTCGATTAAAAGATTCAGCGCGGCAGGTGTAATCTCCGTTCCGGCAGCCCGAAACCGCTTGACTGCAAAAGATCTCATCTCAGCCTTATCGATTCTGTCAAAATGATAAACTTTTCCGTTCTTTTTCAAAGCCGAAGGCAATACAGCGCTCTGCTTGATTTCTTCCGAAGAAAAAATCAGAATCGTCCTGTCGTTACTTTTCTCGGCATACGCAGCAAGCTCTTTGATTTCATCCTTTGAAAAACCTCGGGCACTGTCGCTTTCCAGCGGCTTAAAATCTCTGACCCATACAATTCTCCGCTCCGAAAACATAGAAAAAGTCTCACAGGCTTCTATAATCTCGGAGACGGTAATCCGTTCTCCCGAAAGCTTAACATAATCCATAGCGGAAGCGGCAGAATTTACATACTTTTTCACCAAAGTCTCTACCGCCCATTTTACCAGATACTGCTCGATACCGTACATCAGCAGCACTTTATCTATATTTCCTGTTTTCAGGTCTTCTGCGAATACCTGAAATCCGTGTTTCTCTTTTTTTTTGTACATATTGAAAAATTCCCTTTTCTGTCTGTCATCACACCGACAGCTCCGTCTCTGTCGGTTCTAAATATCATTATACCTTTTTTCTGCAGTTTTTCAATGACCTTATCTCCGGGGTGCCCGTAATTATTTTTTCCCACGGAAATTACGGCAGCCGCAGGCTTTACCGCCTCTAAAAAACGGTCGCAGGTACTGTAATTGCTGCCGTGGTGCGCCACCTTCAGAATATCCGCCGAAAGCTTATTTGTCCCCTTATACCGCTCCAGCAGCAGTTCTTCTCCCTCCTCTGTAAGATCTCCCGTCACCAGAATGGTAAGCCCGCCAAGATGTACCTTAAAAATCAAGCTGTTCAGGTTTTCGTCATCGGAATCCGCATCTTTTTTCAAAGGCCACAAAAGCTCAAGCCACTGATTTTCACCTATGGAAAACCGCTGTCCCGCTTCTCCCTCGGTCAGAAAAGCTTTGACGGGAAATACCTCCGCAAGCTGGGAGAGCCCCAGAAAATGATCCGTATGCAGATGGGTCGCTGCAGCAAGGTCAAGGCTTTTGACACCGTTTTTCAAAAGATAAGGGCACTGAAAAACTCCCATTTTTTGAGTGGGAGTTTTTATATTTGCATTTT
>CALBGO010000070.1 GCA_937894585.1 uncultured Eubacterium sp. | reverse complement strand
CATTACTATTTGTGCCGCCGACTGAAAGGCGGCGGAATGGAGATTAATATGGAAAGAAAAGTAGGAACAGTATCAAGAGGCCTCAGAGGTCCGATTATAAAAGAAGGCGAAGATCTGGCACAGATCGTCATCGACACTGTCATGGATGCGGCTGCTGCCGGTGAATTTACCATTCAGGACAGAGATATTTTGGCTGTAACAGAATCTATCTTAGCAAGATCTCAGTCAAATTATGCCGGTGTAGATGCTATTGCGGCTGATGTAAAAGCTAAATTGGGCGGGGAAACCATCGGCGTCATCTTCCCGATTCTCAGCAGAAACAGATTCGCAATCTGCCTGCGCGGTATTGCAAGAGGTGCAAAAAAAGTTGTGCTGATGCTCAGCTATCCGTCCGATGAAGTAGGTAATCACCTTGTTGATATCAATCTGCTGGACGAAAAGGGCATCAATCCTTATACCGATGTTCTGACACAGGCACAGTTCGAAGAACTCTTTGGCAAATCCAGGCACACTTTCACCGGTGTAGACTATGTAAACTATTACAAAGGACTCATTGAAGAAGAGGGTGCGGAAGCTGAAGTTATCTTCTCCAACAATCCGAAATCCATTTTAGACTATACGAAAAAAGTTCTGACCTGTGATATTCACACCAGAGAAAGAAGCAAGAGACTTCTGAAACAGGCCGGTGCGGAAGTTGCCATCGGTATGGACGATATTCTGACAGAAAGTGTAGACGGCAGCGGTTACAACGATAAGTACGGTCTTTTAGGCTCCAACAAAGCCACCGAAAATACTGTAAAACTGTTCCCGATTCACTGTCAGGAATTTGTAGACGGTATCCAGAAGAAAATCAATGTGCTGACCGGCAAAACCATTGAAGTTATGGTTTACGGTGACGGTGCATTCAAAGACCCTGTAGGAAAAATCTGGGAACTGGCTGACCCTGTTGTTTCCCCGGGCTATACCAAAGGACTTGAAGGCACCCCGAACGAAGTGAAACTGAAATATCTGGCAGACAATGAATTCGCAGATCTGAAAGGCGACGAGCTGAAAGCAGCTATCAGCGAATACATAAAGAACAAGGAGGCAGACCTTGGAGATTCTATGGTTGCAGAAGGCACCACTCCGAGAAGACTGACCGACTTGATCGGTTCTTTATGCGACCTGACCAGCGGCAGCGGAGACAAAGGCACACCGTTTATCTATATCCAGGGTTACTTTGATAACTATACAAACTAAATCACAAAGCATTTTACAAAACCCCCAAACCGGTAAGGCTTGGGGGTTTTCTTACAGAAAAGATTCTTATTATGGCCGGACTTTACTTTTCTGCATTGCCGCCGGCATATTACTTCAACCTTCTTCTCGATATTTTATTATTCTTTAAGACTTTTTTATCAAATTTACCATCGTCTTAAGCTGTATTTTTTCCAAAATAACTTTTTTCAATTGACTATTGACAAAGTCTCTGTCTGTGATTATACTGTACTTGTTAAATAAGTACAGTATATGTACAGCAAGTACACTCATGCACACTGTACCGGCTGCTGCATAGCTACTGTCTCACAGTGAGGAAAAACCATGGAAATTATTTTATCAAACAATAACAGCAAGCCTATCTACGAACAGATTACTTCACAGATTAAGGCGATGATTATGAGCGGAGAATTGAAACACGGCGACCCGCTTCCGTCTATGCGCCTTCTTGCAAAAGAACTGCATATCAGCGTCATCACCGCCCAGCATGCCTACGAAGATCTGCAAAGAGACGGCTTTATCTCAACTGTAGCCGGCAAAGGTACCTTTGTTGCCGCGCAGAACAAAGATTTTATCAGAGAAGAACAGCTCAGAGCGGCGGAAGAAATGCTTCGAAACGCTGCCGATATCGGTAAAACCAACGGTATTGAACTTTCTCAGCTGATAAAAATCCTGACTCTATTCTATCAGGAAAACTAATTTGAAAACAACATCAGGAAATTTATATCAGGAGGTTTTCATATGCAGCCTATTTTACAATTAAAAAATGTGACAAAGGCATACAAAGACTTCACACTGGACGAAGTTTCCTTTGATCTGCCGCCCGGCATCGTGCTGGGTATGATCGGAGAAAACGGTGCAGGCAAGTCCACCACCATATCTGCAATTCTGGATATGATCGGACTGACAGAAGGCTCCATCAAGGTCTTCGGTATGGATCATAAAAAAGACGGTCCTGCCGTTCGCGAAAAAATCGGCACAGTCATCGACGGTATGAACCAGATTCCTTATTTTTACATCAAAGATGTAGAAAAAATTTATAAAAACGCTTATAAAAACTGGGACAGCGAAAAGTTCTATACTTTGCTTAAACGGTTTAAACTGCCGCAGGATAAACAGATTAAAACCTTTTCCAAAGGTATGAATGTAAAACTGAATTTTGCAGCAGCTCTATCTCATAATCCGGATCTGTTGCTTTTAGACGAAGCAACCTCCGGCCTTGATCCTGTTATGCGCAACGAAATCCTGGAAACACTGCAGGATTATATGGCTGAAGGAGAGCGCTTTATTCTGCTTTCCACCCATATTACCAGCGACCTGGACAAAATCGCCGACTATATTCTTTTTATTCACGAGGGAAAAGTTCGTTTTCTCAAATCGAAAGAAGAAATTGAAGAAAACTACGGAATTCTGACATGCGGCGAAGAAACCCTGAAAGCACTGACTCCGGAAGACTACGATGCTTATATAAAAAATGCTTTTTCATTCCGGGTGCTTATCAGCAATAAAAAAGAGCTTACAGACCATATCAAAGGATTAAATATAGAAAGAGCTTCCGTTGAGGATATTATGCTTTTTTACATCAAGGGGGTGCTACCGTGCGAGGACTGATTTATAAGGATCTGATTGCTTTTTTCAGAAAAACTCATATCGTCAGCTGGATTTTTGATATTGTATTTATCTGTGTCTTTATCTTTGCGATTCCCGGAGCAGGCGCTGTACCGACTTATCTGCTGCTGGTGCAGCCTATCAATATGTCCGGCGCCGCATCGACGCTGAAGGAGCTCGACACCAACTACAGCGGCAGATTTGCTCTGACTCTGCCGGCAACTCACAGCCAGCAGGTACTGTCGCGCTTCGTTGCATCGTATTTGATTTTCACCATACATCTGGCAGAATGTGTAATCTTTATGCTGCTCCATTATTTTATCAAAGGACAGTTTGATTTCAGCACATATCTGTTCTATCTGGCTGCCGGCATTCTGATCGGTGTGATACTGACCGCTGTGAACACGCTGAGTTCCTTTATTATGGGACTTAACGCAACCGCAATGATGTACCTTCTTACAGTTCTCATCGTCGGTGCATTCTATGTACTGTACTGGCTTTTCGATATAAACCTTATAGCTTTTCTGAACCTGTCCCGGCCGCAGATGCTGCTTCTCGGCACGGCTACCGCAGCTGTAATATTTGCTGTAAGCTATCTGGTATCCAGAAAAATCTATCTCAAAAAAATAGGATAAAGAAATCCTGGCAGACCTTTTACGGTTAATGGTATTAAGTTCATAATTATATTCGATATGACTCAATGAAAAATTACAGAAGCGCTAATCTGTGCCAAAGATTTTCGCTTCTGTAATTTTTCTGCATCTTGCCCGTTTCTTAATACAATCGGCAAAGCTGTTTTTCAGGATATGAAACTTCCTGCCGGAATTCCTGCTGCGTCATTTACATCTTCGCAATCAGCATCTCCAGATAAGATTTTCTTGTCATTCTGTCTCCGGAAACGCCGAGAAGATCGAGAAGTTCCAAAAGCCGTTTTACTGCCTGTTCTCTGTCAGAATCCTCCGCCGCTAAAGTTTCCAGCTCCATATAATCGCCCAGATTTTCCACCCGGTCAAAACACAAAGTAATTTCCCGGCCGTCTTCTTCTATCAGCTTCCACTCCCGGCGTACTTTTTTCACTGTAAATGCTTCCCTGTAGCCAAGAGCCGTCAGAAGCTCTGCCATCGTCTGACAATCCCCTACTGATGTTTCAAACTCCAGCCTTGTATTAGAATTTTTATCAAGCTTAGGTCCCTTATATGTGATAAATGTTTCTTCTCTGCAGAAAACGCCATCTTCGCCCTGCTCTCCGCAGCTGCGAATCCGCAGCGCTTCGTCCGTTTTCATAAAGTTACGGTCATTTCCGTTAAAATATATATCTGTCTCCTGCAAAACTCTGCATTTCCGAAAACCAAGTTCTTTTGCAGCTGCTGCAATTTTCTCCGAAGAGAGTCCATCGAGAAACGCCTTAATTTCTACTTCTAACATAATTCTGCCTCCCCTGTTTTTTTCCATTGTACCGTTAAAAAACTCCCCTGTAAATAAGTTGACAAATCTTTTTTATCCGAAGTAAAATATAAACAGAACCATTATACGACTTGTGCCTTGCCATTCGAGTCTCGCTCTGCCTGCTCTCTTGGGGCACAAAAGCATAAGGTCTGCTTTGCCGCTCGCTTTGCTTGCGGAGCAGAACCATTAGGAGGTTGAATATGATAAAATATATGGAAGAGGCTGAAAGGGATGCGGCTCTCCGCGTTGCTGATCTGATGACGGCTGCTGCAAGGACTGCTCCGAAAGGCAGCGGAAAAGATAAGGTCGTTACTCTGATTTTAACTGATGCTGATAAAGATGCCCTTGCTGCTGAAATGCGCAAAGCCGCAGCCGAATATCAAGAAGAATTTATTGAAAGAGATGCGGGAAATATTGACAGAAGTCACTGTGTAGTTCTGATCGGCGTTACAGGGGAACCCTTCGGACTGAATCACTGCGGTATGTGCGGTTTTGAAAACTGCGCTGCTATGAAAAAAGCCGGCGCCAACTGCGCTTTTAATATCACTGATCTGGGGATTGCTGTAGGCTCTGCAGTTTCTGTTGCCGCAGACCACAGAATTGACAACAGAGTAATGTATTCTGCCGGCCGGGGCGCTGTCAGAATGGGACTTTTTGTTGAAGATGTGCGTGTCTGCTACGGAATTCCCCTTTATACCGGCGCAAAGAGCATTTACTTCGACAGAAACCCGGGCGCAGTGCTGAAATAAATACATACACCGAAGGCTGAGCTTAAACCGGCTCCGGTTAACAGATGCGACACTGTTTCCCAATAATAGCAAACCAACAATATTTTACAAACTTAAAGGGGCTGTCGCATTAACGAATAAAAAGCGTTAGTGCGGCGCCCTTTTTATGT
>CALBGO010000069.1 GCA_937894585.1 uncultured Eubacterium sp. | reverse complement strand
GACAGCTTATTAAAGTACGCCATTTGTTGGCTGTCCTCTACTTTCTTTCACAGTAGAACCTGCCAGAATAAATCCTACTACGATGACAGAGTAAACGGTTACCGCGCCTTTTCCGAAGAGATATTTCACGTTGATGGCGCCGAAGAAGTGCCAGCTGAGAATGGTGGAAAATGCGAAGAACAGCAGACAGAACGCAACGAACAGGTCGCCGGCGCCGCCGAATGTATTGATAAATGCCTCCTGTGTCAGCGCAACACCTGTTTTTCCCGAAGCCAGTGCGCCTGTGCAGAGTACGGACAGTGCTGTTAAGGTCAGAATGATAAAGGTATCAATGAACATACTGACCATTGCAACCAGCCCCTGTTCATGAGGGGATTTTGCGGTGGCTCTTGCATGGGCATGCGGTGTGGAACCCATACCGGCTTCGTTGGAGAATAGTCCTCTTGCAACACCGTAGCGGATGGCCTGCTGAATTGTGATGCCGGCTGCGCCGCCCAGCATACTCTGCGGACTGAATGCACATACGAAAATCTGCTTGAATGCGTAAGGAATATGAGACGCATTCATAATCAGAAGAAGAATACTTCCTATAATGTAGATCACTGCCATAAAAGGTACGACTTTTTCAACCACTGCAGAAAGTCTTTTGGTTCCGCCTACAAAGATAAAGAATGCGAAAACTGCCAGCAGTACGCCGATAATCAGCGGTGAAAAGCTGATGTTTCTGGCTGTGAAAGCTTCTGTGAATGCGGCGCTGATGGAATTGGACTGTACCATAATTCCCATGAAACCCAGCGCGAGAATGATGAATACTGCGAATAAAGCGGCGAGAACTTTTCCGAAAGTGCCCTTGAAAGCCTGTCTGATATAATATACGGGACCGCCGGTGACATGACCTTCTTCATCTGTGGTTTTGTAGGTCTGCGCCAGGGTGGCTTCTGCATAGATGGTGGACATGCCGAAGAAGGCGGACAGCCACATCCAGAAGATTGCACCGGGACCACCGGAAATCAGAGCTGTGGCAGCGCCTGTGATATTACCGGTGCCTACCTGCGCGGCGATAGCGGTGGAAATCGCCTGAAACGGTGTCATTTCACCCTTTTCGCTCTTTTTTCCTTTTAAGCTGAAGTTGCTGAACATAATTTTCCAACCTTCTGCGAATTTTCTGACCTGAATGAATTTCAGTCTGAATGTGTACAGAATTCCGGTTCCGCATAGAAGAATGATCAGGACCGGGCCCCATAATACACTGTTGATACTTTGTACGAATTCTAACATTTTTTTCTCCTCCAATTTGAAATATCCTGCATTGATGCAATAGAAAAAGAGCTGTCAGTATGAACAGCTCTCTGGAGTAAGACTTTTGCATAGATAATGATTCTGTATGCTCTGTCCTCTTTGCCTGAGAGACCCATCAGAGCGCTGCGCAGGATTCCTGCGGCAGACTCTGACCTCCACCTTCGGCGTTCCTTTTGGTTAAAGGAAACTCTCCAGAGTGCCGGCATTTTTGCCGACAAAAGATACCATATCACAGATAGGGGAGGATTACAAGAAATATTTTTTAACCGTGAGAACATATTTTTTTGATGCATAGAGTCGATTTTTTTCAGGGCGCGGTTGTTGAACAGATTTTGAGGAAAACAGTCTGTATTTGTCCGGGCAGTTATTTTGATTTCCGGAATCTTAAGAGACAGTAAATTTCCATTTTTTCCTGCTTGCAATGGGTGTGTTCCGGTGGTATACTGAAATCAATAAAAGAACATACGTTCTTTTGGGAAAGGGGAGAGAAAAATGACTGTTCTTCATGTGGATGCAAACTCTGCTTATCTCAGCTGGACCGCCGTAAAGCTTTTAGAACAGGGATATTCTGAGGATATTCGAAACATTCCGTCGGTGATTGCGGGAGATCCGGACCGTCGGCAAGGGATTGTCCTGGCAAAATCCATTCCTGCAAAGAGATATGGAATCAGAACGGGAACAGGTCTTTTCGAAGCCGTGCGGCTATGCCCCGGGCTTTTGGTATTTCCTCCCGATTATGATTTATATCTTTCGTGCAGCGAGGCGATGTACGGGATTTTACAGGAGTATTCCCCGACTGTTCAGCGATTCAGCATTGACGAATGTTTTGCGGATCTCGCAGGCTGTGCTGAAGATGCCGCAGATGCGGAGCATACCGCATATATTATCAAAGAAAGAATCAAAAAAGAACTGGGGTTTACAGTGAATGTGGGTGTCGGCAGCAACAAGCTTCTGGCTAAAATGGCAGGGGAACTTCAGAAACCGGATAAAGTGCATACGCTTCTGAATCGGCGCGAAATAGAGGAAAAACTCTGGCCGCTGCCGGTGGGAGAGCTGTTTATGGCGGGACGCGCCTCGGTAAAAAAACTGAACGGAATCAATATCAGAACCATAGGAGAGCTGGCAAACAGTGATGTTTTTTTACTGCGCAGGATTCTGAAAAGCCACGGACAGCTGCTTTGGGAATATGCCAACGGAATAGACAGGTCACAGGTGATTCCCAATCAATACATTGTTCAGAAGGGACTCAGCAACGGAATGACACTGCCTTGCGATGTAACGGAAGCAGAGGAGGCAGAACAGTACATCCTTGCTCTCAGCGACAGAGTAACAGGCAGACTGCGTCGTCTCGGCTGCAGAGCGTCACAGCTTGGGATTGCTGTAAAAACCTCCGGATTCTGTCGATATACGCACCGGATGCAGCTGCCCTTTTATTTGGATGATACCACGCAGATTTACCGGTATTTCAGCAGGCTGTTCGAGGAATGCTGGCGGGGAGAGCCTGTTCGCCAGCTCAGTGTGCATTTGACAGATTTGGTTAGAAACGATCAGTGCCAGATGACTTTTTATGATATGCAGCGCGTTTCTGAGGATCAGGCTTTGAACCGGGTTGTGGATCAGATTAGAATCCGGTTCGGACAGAATGCTATTTACCGGGGAACTTTTGTCAATATGGATATGAAACCTCTTGAGGGAGGCGTTAATGACGGAAATTATATGATAATGGGAGGGTATAAACAATGAAGATTGTGGCAAAACCTGTTGATGCGGTTGCGGTTTTTACGGCGGGAGAGCCGCCTCGTCCCTGTAAGTTCAGATTTTATCAGGCTTCGGGAGAAAGAATCGAAGTAGAGGTGGGCAGAATTCACAGTATTGAAAGAAGCCGTCTTGCCGGAATCGATGCGCTGGTTTATACTTGCCAGTCCGCAGTCGGATGTAAAGAAAAACTTTATCAGCTGAAATATATTATCGGAGAGTATCGGTGGGAACTGTATAAGATATAGAATTTATAAAACAGGCGCTGCAGGTGGACTTTCCCGGAGAGAAAAGTCTGTGAATAACAAAGAAGCGGAAGAAAAGCGGAACCGTAAATATATGTAATGGAGAAACAAGAGACAGGACAGAAAGGATAAAGCGGGGGAGAACCGCGTGTAAGACGGGAATTTCAGGAGATACAGACTGAAGTGTAAGATTGAATTTTCAAGGGAAGCGGAAGGGAGTGAAGATCTGAATTTTCAAACTCCCGACTAAGGGAAAGCGGCATCCGGAAAATCTTTTTAAGGTGTTTTTAAATTTATTTTATAATACCTATTGACAAATTGCTTAGAAAATGGTAATCTAATCAAGCTGTCGCACAAATGACATACAGATGGCATTCTGAAGGACAGCAAAATCTGAGGTCAAACAGAAAGTTAAAAAATTAGAAAAAGTTCTTGACATTTCTTCTCGGATTTAGTAATATATTTCTTGCAGTGATTTGAAAAGAAAATATGTGGCGGTGTAGCTTAGTTGGCTAGAGCGTCCGGTTCATACCCGGAAGGTCGGTGGTTCGACTCCACTCGCCGCTACCATTATGGGCGTTTAGCTCAGCTGGGAGAGCATCTGCCTTACAAGCAGAGGGTCATAGGTTCGAGCCCTATAACGCCCACCATTTTTTCGAGTTGCTGACAGCTTGGATGTACAAGCATCGTTTTACCGAATATACGGTGACAGGTGCTTGACAAACAATGCGGCCTGGTAGTTCAGTTGGTTAGAATGCCAGCCTGTCACGCTGGAGGTCGACGGTTCGAGCCCGTTCCAGGTCGCCAATTTTTTAGAAATTTGCGCGGTACATTGTATTGTGTGAATAAATATGCTAAAATAGAGATTGCAAAAGCTGAGCATATAAATCTGACAGTGAATTGCATAATTTTAGCGAAAGTGAATAGACTATATGGTGGGTATCGTCAAGTGGTTAAGACACAGGGTTGTGGCTCCTGTATACGTGGGTTCGAATCCCACTATCCACCCCATTTATTTAACACGCTCTATATGCGGCGACATAGCCAAGTGGTAAGGCAGAGGTCTGCAAAACCTTTATTCCCCAGTTCAAATCTGGGTGTCGCCTCCAAAATGTTGGGGTATCGCCAAGCGGTAAGGCAACGGATTCTGATTCCGTCATGCGC
>CALBGO010000068.1 GCA_937894585.1 uncultured Eubacterium sp. | reverse complement strand
CAACTCTCTCTGTCAATACCCTTTTTTATCTTTTTTTACTTTTCTCTGCTTTTTTTCTCTTTTTCCTATCAAATTCGCCCTTTTTCGACAAAACGAAAAGTATAAAAACAAATACCGGTTCTTCGCATACTTGCCGAAGCTTCTTTATTATTAATCCTTTATAATAGAGTTGTTCCCGTCGCCTTATCCCCTGTAAATGTCTTTCTTAAATATATATATCTTCATTTATACAATGATAACATCCCTCTGCCTCCGCAGGTTTGACAAGTCCTCTTCCCTATGCTATATTACTTGAGAACAGAGAAGACAGTTCGTGACCATCCTGTCTATAAACAAAACTACGGAACCAGCTACAATACCTACAGGTATTTTTCAGTGTGCTCGGAAATCCGCAGCACACTTTTTGTTTGGTTCGGAAAGGAATGAAACAAGAAATGACAAACAACACAAACAACAGCGATATGCAGCGATACTCTGTTATCAGCAAAAAAAATCCCCGCGAAATCGTCCTGCTCCGCGGCAGCGGCTGCAAATGGCGCAGATGCAGATTCTGCGACTATCATCTGGATTTCAGCAAAGATGAAAATGCCAATTCTGCACTGAACGAAGAAGTTCTTACCAAAGTCACCGGCAGGTTCGGCATCCTCGAAGTCATCAATTCGGGCAGTTTCTGTGACCTGAACGATTACACAATGAAGAAAATCAGACAAATATGCCGCGAAAAAAATATTCGTCAAATCCACTTTGAATGTCACTGGAAAGACCGCAGCCACATCGCTGCCCTTCGTCGTTTCTTCTCCGAAATAGGTACCGGTGTAAAAGTTAAAATCGGCGTAGAGACTTTCGATTACCTGTTTCGGGAAAGTTACCTGAATAAAGGAATCGACGAGGAAAACCCGGCAGCCATT
Source organism: uncultured Eubacterium sp. (assembly GCA_937894585.1). GTDB lineage: Bacteria > Bacillota > Clostridia > Peptostreptococcales > Anaerovoracaceae > Senimuribacter. Next base: position 2,178 of record CALBGO010000068.1, on the reverse strand, counting down.
GCACAGGATTTCAACGAATGCTGTCTGCTTTTCGGAATTCCCGGTCAAAGCACAGCATCTATGCAGCAGGATATCGAAACCGGCCTTTCCCATTTTGAACGAGTCTGCATCAATATAATGGTAAAAAACTCAACACCCATTCTGCCGGACCCCCGCGTCCGAATGTCTTTTATCAAGGAGCTGATGCCATTATACATAAACAATCCCCGCGTGGATATTCTCATAGAAAATACCGATTTCGGCGTCGGCGGCGAATGTCGGGAATCCGGTTGTTTCGGAGGTGAACAGAATGTCAAATGAAATAATTCTGATTTTAAGCCTGGTCTTCTGTTATTCCGCAGTTGTTCTGCTGTACCGTTTTTTCGGACGAACCGGACTTTATATGTGGACCGTTACCGCCACAATTTCCGCCAATATTGAAGCGCTGATTCTGGTTGATGCTTTCGGTATGGAGCAAACCCTCGGAAATATCCTCTTTGCTTCTACTTTCTTGGTAACCGATATTCTCAGCGAAACGGAAGGAAGAAAATATGCGAATACTGCCGTAAAAATCGGGATTATTGTCAGCGTTCTGTTTATTGCCGTTTCTCAGTCATGGTTTCTCTATACGCCCAATGCAAATGACTGGGCGATGCCGTATATCCGTTCTGTCTTCTCCAATACGCCCCGTCTGATGCTGGTAAGCATTGCAGTATATGGAATTGTACAGGTTTTCGATGTATGCGCTTACCATCTCATCTGGAAACATACACAAAAACGGTTTGGAGACAGCCGCAGGGGGCTGTGGATTAGAAATAACGGTTCAACTTTGTGCTCACAGCTGCTGAATACAATTTTGTTCACCTTCGGCGCTTTCTGGGGCGTTCATGATTTTCCCGTACTGATTCATATCTGTATGTCCAGCTATGTGATTTTCATTTTTACCAGCCTTTTGGACACACCTGCCGTATATCTTGCCAGACGGCTTTCAGAGCAGGGAAAAATTCAGGAAATCTGATTTTCCATAGCAAAATACCTTTCCGGCTCCGCAAAACATCATATTTTTCATATTTCCGTGTACCGAAAAAGGAGGACTTCTTCTGCGATACGCCCTTAGGCTGCCGCAGAAAAAATTCCTCCTTTTGTTTCTTTATACACTTTTATGATTACAGGATTCCCACCGCAGTGAAACCGTTATTTTACATGAGAATCCGCATGTCTTCCAAAATGAGAATAAATACAGCGGCGTACTTCCTCATGATTGTTTGCTTTAATCGCCTCTACAATTTCTTCATGCTGACGGATATTTTCTCCGCGGTCAATGTTGGAATGTACATGATCGTAAAGCACAACCAAAAACAACTGGTTTACAAAAGCCGCATAAAGCTGCTCCAGAGTCTTGTTCCCCAATACTTTCATAACACTGATATCAAAATCCACAGCAATCCTTGCAAATTCAGATTCGCTTTCTTCACTGTCGTCAAACTGTAATTCCCTCTGTTTGCGGATACACGCTTCCGCCCGTTCAAGAAGCTTCTCCGTCAGATTTTTCCTGACGCACTGTTCGTAACAACCTAACAGCAAAATTCTTGCGGTTTCCTGAATTTCCGCAAAAATCCGTTCGTCCATATTGATAACCTTCGGTCCGGCATTAGGGGTAAATACGACCAAACCTTCACTTTCCAAAAGAGAAAGGGCTTCCCGAATCGGTGAGTTGCTTACTCCAAGCTCCTGCGCCAGCTCCAGCATATTAATCTTTTCCCCCTGTTTATATGTCTGATTAAAAATACGCTCTTTTAGTAAAGCGTATACCTGATCCTTCATTGTTACTTTTTTTAAAACCGTCATTTTAGATTCCCCTTTAACCATTATTATGCCGTATCCCGAAACCTTCTCCGGATTCTTATGTAAACAATACAAAACGGACATATGCGAAACAGACAACTTCAATCATACAGCGCAGTTCACGCAGAAATCCATTTACATTTCATTATCATTATACCACTTCTTCAAATCGTGTCAACGAAATGGTGCGTTACCCATAATCCCCAATGGACAACGCTCATTTGTCTTATATTTTCATACTTTTTGTATGGTATTCAAAAAAATAATTCAAAAACCACTTGACTTTTTCGAAAAATACTCCCGACTTTGACAGTTGAGAAGAAACAAAAACGCTGTAAAGCTTGCAAATACAGG
>CALBGO010000067.1 GCA_937894585.1 uncultured Eubacterium sp. | reverse complement strand
GAAGCTTGTTTAAGTTCGCCCAATTACGGACTGTTCAATCTTTCTTTCACACTAATTCCCTTCTTTCAAAGTTTTTTCATATTCTAAAGTTAAAAAATCACTTTCTGTTATGCGGGCTTCCTCATACGCACTTTTCTTATTATATGTTTTATAAACATAAATTTCAAGTATTTTTTGTTAAACTCCACATATTCCGATAGCTGTTCGGACTATTTATCAAACAGCCCCATTCCGAATCCTGTATTTTTCCGATCACTGCCCGCCTATCTCAACGCGCTGTATTTTTGCGCAGAGTTTCGCAAAGCCGTTCCTCAGGCTGCAGAAAGCCGCCTTATTTTTTCTCATTCCCCGATAATCCGCCAGCTTTCAATTAAAGCCTCAAGGTTCCACCTGGCGTTTGCGGGACTTGTAGACGGCAGTCTGACTGCGCCAATTCCGGTTTTTTCGAAAAGATACCGGTCATACAGCTTTCCCGCCAGCGCTCCGTTTACATAAACCCGCTCAATCGCTGACGATGAAAGCAGTCCCGCTACATCAGCCTCCTCTGCATTTTTCACGGAACTGTCTGAGGAACCGATAATATCACAGCTTTCAATCACATCCCAGACTGCAAGTCTGTTTCGAAGAAGCATCTCTTTCTTTTCTTCTATGGTTTCCGGCACAGGCTCTCCGAACACTGCCGCAGTCACTTTCCAAAAGCGGTTCTGCGGATGTCCGTAATAAAATCCCTGCTCCCGTGATTTCACCGAAGGAAGACTTCCTAAAATCAAAACCTTTGAATGTTCATCATATACCGGCGCAAAAGGCTGCACCACATGTTCATACTCCGCCATAAATTTCTCTCACTTCTTCACAAATAAAATATCCAGATCCACTTTTCCTTTTATGCCTTTTACTCTGCCCCTGTCTGTATACTGCCACATCTTAAATTCATAGGGATAATCCGTTGCATCGGTATAATGGGCAATCCAGAGAGGATAATCCGTCAGATATTCCATCTGCAGATGACCTGTGAGCCAACTGGGATTTCCGTAAATCATAGCTGTATATCCGTTTTTTTCTATGACCTGACAAAAGGCGTCGGCAATTTCCGTCTTTTCTATCGAAGCAAGGTGTTCGATCCTGTCTGAACCCGAAACCGGCTCCATATCAAAGACCACCGGATACTTAATACCGCTTCCCCTGATTCTTCGAATCACATATTTTGCTTCTTCTACTGCTTCTTCTGTCGTAACTGCCTGGGAGAAAAAGTATACACCCACAGAAAGTCCGGCTCTTTTCGCTTCTTTAAGATTTTCCCGAAACCTACTGTCTGTATGCAGTCTTCCCGAATCGGCTGCCCTGTATCCCAGACGGATCATCGCAAAATCAACACCGTCATCGGCAACTTTTTCCCAGTCTATTTCTTTCTGATAATAGGAAACATCAATACCGCACAAAGATTCATACCGTTCATCCTCGTAAAACAGTCTCCCGTTCTTTTCAGAAAGATTTTCCATATTGTAGTCACATCTTTCCATGGCTCTTCTGAGTCCCAGACCGTCATAACCGCCCAGCACCACATAAAACACAGAAAAGGTGCATACCAGCATAAATGCCGCGGCAGCAGAAAAGAAAACTTTTCCCCGTCGGGTAAGTGTGAATTTTCTTCTTTTTGTATGCTTTCGTTTTATATACTTCCGTTTTTTTCTCATACCTGTATTTTATCATATTTTTTCGTGCAGAGAAAGAATATTTGACTAACGCCCTTATCTCTTATATGATAGAAGAAAGAACGGAGGTGTAACCCATGATCGATTTTGACAAACTATCCCTTGACATTATCCGCTACAGAAGAGATTTGCATAAAATCCCCGAACTCGGTTTTTATGTGTACAAGACCAGCGCTTATGTGCACAGCATTCTCTCCGAACTTTCCTGCTCTGTTGATGAAATCGTCAAAACAGGCGTCACGGCTTTTTTCGATTTCGGCTGCGAACAGACGGTCGCTTTCCGCGCAGATATGGACGCCCTTCCCATCGAGGAACAGACCGGCGCGTCTTACGCATCTGTCCACGAGGGCTGTATGCATGCCTGCGGTCACGACGGGCATATGGCAATTATGCTGGGATTTGCAAAAGTTATCGACGATTATCTGAAACGGGGCGTAAAGCTTTCCTGTAATGTACTGCTTCTGTTTCAGCCTGCCGAAGAGACCATCGACGGCGCACTAAAAATCTGCGGCACCCATATCTTTGACAAATATAATATCCGCGCTATTTTCGGTCTTCACCTTTGGCCGATGCTTTCCAAAGGCGAAATTGCTTCCCGTCCCGGCGCAATGATGGCAAAATCCACCTCGGTAGAAATAGAAATCGAAGGTGTCAGCGCCCACTGCGGAGAACCTGAAAAAGGAAAAGACGCTTTAGAAGCCGCCTGCAAATTCATCAGCGATATTTATATGTTCAAGTCTCTCTTTGTCAGAGACCGCTCGGTCCTCAAATTCGGAAAGATGGAAAGCGGTACGGTCAGAAATGCGATTTCTCCGTACAGCCGTCTGGACGGCACGATGCGGACCTTTACAGAAGAAACATGGCATACCCTGGTAGATGCTATGGAGAGTCTCGGTGAAGAACTGGAAAAAACTTACGGCGTTTCTTTTAAGCTCGATGTAAGCAAAAGCCATCCTGCCGTAATCAATAACGAAAGGCTTTATGCCGATGTGAAGCCATGCCTTTCTGACCTTAATTATGTAGAGCTTCGCAGACCGGTTATGATTGCCGAGGATTTTTCTTTTTTTGAGCAGCAGATGCCTGGAATCTTCTTTTTCCTGGGAACAGGCAGCGGAATCCCGCTCCATGCGGACAACTATGATTTCGACGATACAGTCCTGATCGACGGTGTAAAACTATTTACCACGCTGATTCAGGCTGCCGACGAATAAAAGCTGCGGTAAATTTATAAAGAAAAAACTCCCCTGCAATCTGCCAAAAAAGCAATTTGCAGGGGAGTCGTCTTTAAGATTGAGCGCCGATGCTTAATAATAAGTCTGTATTTCAAAGACAATATGCAGGCAAGCGGCGCCTTTCGGATTTTTTCTTTTTAAGCGGAAATGCAGTCCTTTTCCGCTCTCTTATAAACAGTTTTCCCGTCTTTAATGGTTTCAACCACCTTAATATCTTTCAGTTCCATAACATCTGTCTCCAGAGGATTTCTGTCTAAAATCACCATATCCGCCCGTTTTCCTTCTTTCAGACTTCCCTTGGAATCCTCTTCAAAATAAGCATAAGCTCCGTTAATGGTAATTGCCTTCAGGGCATCGTACACATCAATCTTCTGATCTTCTCCGATTGCTTTTCCCTCTCTGCTGATGCGGTTTACTGCGCACCATACGGAATGCATCATATTAGGCTTCGTAACCGGCGGGTCCTGATGGAAGTTGATGCACAGTCCTCTGTCCAAAGCATCCTTCACGGGACTGATGTGATTTCCGCGTACTTCTCCGAAGTTTTTCAGATGAATATCGCCCCAGTAATAGACATGTCCCACAAAGATTGAAGGAATCATACCGATTTCCGCCATTTTATCCAGCTGGTCGCATCTTGCGGTCTGGCAGTGAATCATCACAGGACGAAGTTTATCTTTATCGGGATTGGCGCTTTCTTCCAGCGCTTTTTCATAAGCTCTCAAAAACTGGTCGCCTGCCGCATCTCCGTTGCAGTGAGCCAGAAGCTGTCTGCCTTCGTTTACCGCCTGCAGTGCATACTTTTCCGCCTCTTCATCGGAAATCCAAGGATAACCGCAGTAGTCCGGATCTCCTCCCAAATAAGGTTCGGTCATCCAGGCGGAGCGCCCCTGAGGCGAACCGTCCAAAAGCATTTTGTAACCGCCGATTTTCAAGTGTTTCTTATAAGTTCCCACAAGCTGTTTATTCTTTCCGATAAGCGCCTTGCCGCCATCCGATATCAAAGGATATGCAACCACATCGATTTTTAAGAAACCCAGAGTATTGGCAGCCTTCAGCATTTTCATACCCATAGCGTTGGAAGCGCCGTCCTGCGCGGTGGTAATTCCGTTTTCGATATAAACCTGCTGCATAGCTTTCAGCATCTTAATCAGGTCTATTTTAATCCGTTTTGCAACGGAACCCTGTACCTGCATCATGGCAGCTTCCTCAAGATAGCCGTCCGGTTCCTGTGAATCCCCGATTCTTCCGATTTTTCCGCCCGACGGGTCCGGCGTATTCGCACCAATGCCGGCTGTTTTCAGCATCGGGCTGTTGGCACATCCAAGATGTCCCGATACATGAAGAATCAGAATAGGAATTTCTTTGCTGACCTGATCCAAAACAGCTTTTCCCGGATGAGCCTGCTCTTTCAAAAAATTATGATCGTATCCAAAACCGATCGCCGCATTTTTTTCCGTCAGCTTTTCTCTTTCAATAAACGCTTTCATCACAGAAACGATATCTTCAAAGGAAGTACAGCCCGACAGGTCTGCGCACAGGGACATCTGTCCGTTCATAGTAATATGTCCGTGCGGATCAATAAATCCCGGCATCAAACATTTTCCCTCAAGATTTACCTTTTTTACACTGCTTCCGGCAGCGTCCATCACCTCACGGAGAGAGCCTGTCTTTGCAATAACTCCTTTTTTTACAAGAACCGCTTCCGGCCGGTCGCTTTTCTCTTCCATAGTCAGAATCGGTCCTCCATAATAAATTGTATCCATAAAACCTCCTGCTTTGCAAATCCTGCAAAATTATTTCCAGCTGTAAGTTTTCTTTCCCCATGTCTTTGTTACCTTCAGCAGAATCAGATACACGATGCACAGCGCGGCAAGTCCGCCCATCACAACAGGAACACCGATCTGTCCTGCGGAAAGCCCAAGAAGCAGAATATATACAGGTGTGGAAAGCAGCATAACCATATTCATCAGTCCCAGCTCCACAGCTGTTGCCGTCTTAAACTCCGGATCCACGATTCTGACAAGGGCAATACCGCTGGGTACGGTTCCCGTACTGGTGCCATAAAGCCCCAGCGTTCTCTCAAAATCGTTGGCACCACCGAAACGCTGTCCGAAGTAAAAGCATACAGCAAAGGTAATCAGTGTAATTACCGCACACTCAATGAGGATCGGCACAATCCACTTTCCGATTACACCTATACCAACTGCCATAAACGCACATACCACAAGGTAATCTGCAGTCCAGCCCGTAATCTTGCTTTGCAGCACATCTTCCTGCAGAAAATCAATATGCAGCTTCTTCATCATGAATTTAACAATATAGGCAGCGAACATACCGTTCATAAACATAAGCCCTTCCATAGAATCTCCCAGAAAGCTTGGCAGAAGTCCAAGAATCTTAGAGATTCCAATGGCGAGAATGTAGCACAGACCGATTAAAGCAAAATGAAAACTCAATGTTTCAATATTGCTGTTGACGGTAGTATCCTTTACCATAATATTCCGTTTCTGTTCTGCCTCTTTCAGATAGCCTTTTAAGATGCTCTTATCCAGCTCTCCGCAGTTTTTTGCAATTCCTCTGTTGATTCCCATCTTTGCCGCAGGAATTCCCACTAAAAATGCTGCAACAAAACCGATGGTGGCAAATGTAATGGCAACCATAGCCGCATTTTCAAAACCCGCGTTTTCGTAAAGAGCACCGTAAGCCGCCGCCTGTCCCGGTCCCTGTGTAAATGCGAAAGGAATCAATGTTCCGTAAACGGCATCCATACCAAAGCCTTTTCCCACAAGTCCGATGACAGCAAATCCCACCAGCGGTGTCAGCGCATAAAGCAGGCACCAGACAATGCCCATACCCCATGTACCGTTCATAATATTCTTAGTCGTATTTTCCTTGCCGTTTCCCGCTCCGGTCAGACAAATGGAAATAAAGGAAATGGTAAATAAGTGATTTACAATTTCCGTATACATGGTCTCATCGGTGCCGATGTTGATTCCAAGCTCCGAAGTGACATTCATAAAAATCATACCCAAAATTCCGGCAACCACACTGGCAGGCACCAGCATATTTCTGAGAAATCCGACCTTCGCTCTTAAGAAAGTCCCCAGACAGAGGGCCACACCTGCAATGCCGAAAGCAATCATAAAACTGTTCATTCTTTTCCTCCCGGTCAATCTATCTTATAGTTCCAGTTTATCAGAAAAAGAATCCTCTGATTTTGCAGAATCACGACATTTTGAGAAAAAATTGAATCAACTTATTCATTTTTTTCATTTTCTTACTTCAACTAACCTCTATATGTACCGGTTTGAAATTCCATTGCAAAAACTGCCGCCCCTCCTGCGAAATCCTGTTTTATTTTCCTTCACCGTCAACCCCCGCAAAATGCTCTTGCTTTTATTTTTCTTTGCTGTCAACCCCCGCAAAATGCTCTTGCTTTTATTTTTCTTTGCTGTCAACCCCCGCAAGCAGATCCGCCGCAGAAAGCAGTCCGTCCAGTTTTTCCAGAAGACTGTTTCTGTCTGCAAGCACCACATCAGGCCGATTATTCCAGATTTCTTCAAAAAAAGTATGAAAAACTTTCTGCAGTGACTTATCTTTTACCGGCAGCAGATTATTGGAATAGCACCCGTTTTCAAGTCGCAGACAATCAATGTCGCCGGAAAGGAACATACACGGATTGGTAATGTACTTAAAGTCATCGCTGAATCCGCCTCTTACCATCTTCACCTGAAGACCCTGCGTTTCTGCCAGCAAACTGCGCATATGCTGAAGCTGTTTTTTCCGTTCCTCCGGCGGAAGAACCACTTTATGATTGAAAAAATCCACCTCACCGGTCATTACAAAATCGGTGAGCGCCGTATCATAAATCATCAGTTCTATACCGTTTTGCCCCGCTGCAGAACAAGTCAGGGCATGGGCCCTTTTTCCTTCACAAAGAAGCTCCGGCTGCTGCCCGAAAATCTCTTCCGACAGTCTTTCAAAGAGTTCTTTGGAAAGCAGATGTTCCGTTACATGACCGATAAGCCACTTTTCCTCCCGGGAAAGCAGCGCCCGGATATATTCTCGGCTTCTGAGCATATCATCCATATCGGCAGTCTGAAAAATCATTCTGTCCGGGTCCTGTTCTGTCAGAATTGCTTCGTAAAGTCCGTTAACGGTTTTCAGCTCTGTTACGGAAGAAGTACACAGAAACTGCCGTCTGCCGCCCAGAACAGATGCCTCTGCCCATCGATTTTCCACGGCAAAAACCAGCTTGCCCGCAGCGCCTCTGCTATAGGAAAGCTGAAAATCCGTCAAAGAATAGTGAGTCAGAAGATGTATCAGAAGGATTACATCATAAACCTCCTTCCCGGAAAGTCCGTCAAGGTCAATAATAAAATTCATACGAATCCCGTCGCATTTTTCTCGAATACGAAATCTGCTGTTCTCAATTCCTGCCAGCGAAAGCTTCACTTTTCTCTCCATAGCAAACAAATCCGCCATAACCGCAATCCGCAGAGGTTTTTCCCGATTAAAAGGATCTCCGCTTCCGACAAGCTCAGAAGTCAAAGTATGCTTTCCGTCAGGGCGGACAGAAAATGCCGCATTATTGAAGTACCTGCTCTGCTGTGCCTGCCCCGAAGCCGCGCAGTAAGCCTCGCTGAGCCGTTCCTGCAGCGCCTTCTTCAAAAGATGCCTGTCCGTTACCCCAAGGCTGCGGCAGAGATTTTCAAGATACTCCGCCTGAACCTGACCGGAAATTGTTTCCGCGATAGTCTCCATAACAAAATCCGCATTCTTCTTCGAAGGAAGGGCTGATGCCGAAATCCATTTACTGATGTAGGAAACATCATAATTCAGCGCCTTTGCCACTGTATAATTTTTCACATTGGAGGTAAGGAGAAACTTTTCCAAAGTCTTACCGAAATAGTCTGCTTTCTTTTCCATAACTTTACTCAAATCTCCTTACCATGCAAGTTCTTTTATGTAATCCCTGAGTAAAAGATATCCTGCTTCGATGTCCGCAGGCTCTGTAAATTCTTCCGGATTATGACTAATGCCGGAAACACTGGGTACGAAAATCATATTAACCGGATACTGCTGAGCAATAACTTGGGAATCATGACCTGCGCCGCTCGTCATTACTTCATAAGAAAGCTGCCTATCTTCCGCCAAAGTCTTCAATCTGCCAATCCCTGCAACATCAAGTTGTACCGGTGGTTCATTACAGGAAATCCTGACTTCTGCCTCGATTCCCCGCTGCATTTCTTCTGCAAGGCGATGGAGTATTTCACCGGCTTCTTCAATCCGTTCCTTTTTTGCTGAACGGATATCAAAAGAAATAATTACTTCCGATGCAATCACATTGGAATTTCCCGGTACAGTGCGAATGCTCCCCACAGTGCAAACCATGTCCTCCATATACTGCTGCGCCCATCTGAATAAGCTATCTATATAAGCTGCGGCTGCCTGCACCGGATCATTTCTTAAATACATTGGTGTAGTTCCCGCATGATTTTGCCGCCCGCGAAATATTACTTCCCCTGTAAACAAACCTACAATAGAAGTCACAATGCCTACCTGTTTTTCCCTGTTTTCAAGAAGACCTCCCTGCTCAATATGAAGCTCCACAAAATGCTCAAGATTACACCTGCCGCAGCTTAACGGTTCCTGCAAATAGCCCGCTTCCTTTGCGGCTTCTTCCATTGTAATACCGTTTTCATCCGCCGTCTTCAGATCTTCTCTGCTCAATACGCCGCACAAATGACTGCTTCCGGGATAGCTGCTTCCGAGAAAGCGACTGCTTTCCTCTTCACAAAATGCAGCTGCCTCTATAGTCTTCTCTGGTTGCCCCAGTTCCTCGTATAATGAGGAAATAGCTTTAATAGCAGTCAAAACACCTAACATCCCATCATATTTTCCGCCGCAGCGCACCGTATCTCTATGGGAACCGGACATAACAGTCTGCTCACTTTTTCCCTGCACTCTACCGAACAAATTGCCGATTGCATCAGAATACACCTCCATACCGCCTTCCCTCATGTATTCTGTCAGAAGCTCTGTAACTTTCCGATCCTGCTCCGTATAAGTCGCTCTCCAATATTCACCGTTTCTGTCTGCGGTCTTCGCCGCTTCCTCAACGGCCTTTATAATCCATTCTGTTTCTTTTCTCATTCTTTACTCCTGATTCTTCTGCCCGTCAATACGATTTTATTACTACAGCTATTAATTACTCTATTTTTGCGCTTCGAGAGGCTGCCGCTTTTTGGTAATCCACAAAACTTCCGGAGGATTTTTCTTCTGATTCGGAAATGAAGTATAGGCAGCGTGATATTCCTTTGGAGAAAGAGTCTGTGCCAGATGAAGAACTGCATCCCGCTCTTTCTTTCCTTCCGTATGTCCCCAATAAAGCACTGCCATTACGATTCCGCCGGGTTCAATCAGTGAAAGCGCCTGTCTGACTGCTGCCGCACTGCTTTCTGCCGTGGTTGTCACAGACTTGTCACCGCCCGGAAGATAGCCCAGATTAAACACCACAGCCCGCGGTCTTTTATCACCGAAATGCTCCGTTACATAGTTCTCCAGATACAGAAAATCTCCATGTACAAAAGTTGTGTTTGAAACTCCCTCTCCACTTAACAGCCGTCTGCTGTTTCTGATCGCCTGCTCCTGCAAATCCACTGCAAGAACGCTGCCCTGCTCCCCGCAGGCTTTTGAAAGAGCTAGAGTATCGTGACCGTTGCCGCAGGTGGCGTCTATTACAAAGTCGCCTTCCCGCACATACTGAAGTGTCACCGTCATAGCCAGCTCTGCTGTTTTTGTCAGTAAGTTTCCTTCCATTGCCTTCCTCCCCGCTTTTGCATTAAGACTGCAGCTTCAGTCTGTACTTAAAGTATACCATACCTTCCGCCGCCTTCAAGAAAAAGCGAAAAAAAACTTTATAAAGCAGTCAGGCAAATTGTATACACAGCTGATTTATCTTCCATCCCCGGCGTGCAGGAGTGAGTTGTTTTTCAAAGCATGCATACAGTCAGCAAGGAAAAACTTCCGGCCCGTGATATTTAGAACACACTATTAAAATATTAAAAAACAGAGTCTCCTTTCCATAGAAAACTCTGCCTTGCAGCTTGTATATCAGATTATACCGGACCACTTCAGTCAGCAGGATTGCCCTGATTTCTTCCCTAATTATTACGCTTTATTCTGATTTGTTCCGATGCGCTTTATTATTCTGCCGCTTCATAGGTTTGGCTGTAAAGCTCTGAACCGTCTCCATTTTTGCAGATAATCTGACAAGTAATCCCGTCAATTTCCGTTTCCTCTTCACAGGTCTTGGCAATACCCTCAAAGAACGATCCCAATGCTCCCAGATTTGACTCAAACGCTTCACTGAGCTGCTTTGCCTGCTCCTCATCGAAGGTTTGTTCGAACTGGAGAGAGTAGATAATTGCATTATCTTTAATTTCAACTTTCACATCCATACCGGGCTGCTCAAGAGAAGCCAGCTGTTCGTCCAAAGCTTCCTGTTCTTCAGGGTTTTCAGCAAAATAGTTTTCCAATGTCTTTTCTTCTCCGCAGCCTGACAGCACTGCAGTCATAGACAGAATCATAACCAGTGTCATAGCAATTGCAAAAAATCTTGACGCTCTTTTCTTCATATGTCGTTCTCCTTTAATCAGATAAAATTTATAATCCGATTATACTACAGGAATATCTCTCTTGCAAGTATTATTGTCAAAACATTATCAATCTTCACCAATCATTTTTTATCCGGCTCACCAAAGCCCCATCATATGCTGCATAGTAAGCGTCACTGCCGTAATTCCGATCCAGCATGCCAGTCCCATAATCACAGGACGACCACCTGTTTTTATCAGCTTTACAATATCCGTATTCAGCCCGATCGCCCCCATTGCCATCACAATAAAAAACTTAGACAGTTCTTTCAGCGGGCGAAATACCTCCGGTGAAATTCCTGCTCCGGCAGCAACTGTTGTAATCAGACTTGCACCGATAAAAAACAGAATAAAAAACGGAAACACATGCCTCACAGAGACTTTTTCTCCGCCTTCTGCCCCTGCCTTCTTAGCACGCCGAAACGCCAGCGCCAGTGTAATCGGAATAATCGCAAGAGTTCTGGTCAGCTTTACAGTAACCGCTTTATCCAGAGTCTGACTTCCCAGATGATACATACTGTCCCAGGTAGAAGCAGCTGCTGTAACAGAAGAAGTATCATTTACTGCCGTCCCCGCAAAAATTCCGAAAACTTCCCCCGATTCTCCGGAAAATCCGAGCATTCCGCCCAGCGCCGGAAATATCAGCGCAGCCAGAATATTAAAGAAAAAGATTACGGAAATCGCCTGCGCCACTTCTTCTTCGTCTGCATCAATAACAGGAGCCGCAGCCGCAACAGCAGAGCCGCCGCAGATGGAGGAGCCTACGCCGACCAGAGTAGAAATCTTTTCCGGAATATGCAGCGCTTTATGAAGTACATACGAAATCACAAGGGATGCAGTAATCGTACAGATAATAATAGGAAGCGACTGCTTTCCGGTTTCCATAACCACCCGCAGATTCATACCGAATCCCAGCAACACTACAGCGTACTGAAGAATTTTTTTAGATGTGTATTTAATTCCGGGATCAAAGGTCTCCCGCTTCTTAAAAAAACAGGCGATTATCATCCCTGCTAAAATAGCGAAAACCGGACCTCCTATTACAGCAAACCGCTGTCCCAAAAGTGACGACGGAACCGCCAATATCATACACAGCAAAATTCCTTTTCTATTCTTTTTCAAAAAATTCATATTCACTCTCCTCATATTTTTCCTATAATCAATATATCTTTCTTTTTTCATTTTGTAAAATTATGTTTATTGATGTTTTCATAAATTTTTGTTATGATAATTTAAGGAGGTGTGATATATGCTGGATTTTAGAATGGAAACTTTTCTGACTGTATGTAAATATATGAATTTTACTCATGCCGCAGAGGCTTTAGGGCTTACTCAGCCTGCTGTTTCTCAGCACATTCAATATCTGGAAAAAAAATATGAAGCACCTTTGTTTATCAGGGATAAGAAAAAACTTTCACTGACTCCTGCCGGCAGAATGCTTCACTCTGCACTTGTGACTATGAGAAACGATGAAAACACATTGAAAAAACGATCGAGTAGGAGGGAGCGACTAACTCCCGTCCTCTCACACCACCGTGCGTACGGTTCTCGTACACGGCGGTTTCAATAGTTGACGTGCATAGACTGATAGGCATTGGACAAATCATAGTAAGAGACTGTGAAAGTTTTTCTGTAAATTAGCCTTCTATGGTAATTAGATAGCTT
>CALBGO010000066.1 GCA_937894585.1 uncultured Eubacterium sp. | reverse complement strand
GACAGTTCTCTGATTTCGGTGAACCTCTTCAGAAGAATAGTAGAATCTATTTGACAGGTAATGTATTTTACCATTTTGTCATAGGTGATTTTGCTGTTCTTTTTTCTTGCTTTTGGCGTAGGAATAACAATAGAGAAGTCTGGGAGTTCGCTCTGAAACTGTTTATATAACTTAAATTCTTCTGAACCAAAGTCTTGCGCTTTTTCGCTGAAGGATTTTGTAATAGTGATAGTTTTAGTTGTGAAGTTGATTTCATAATTCTTTCTCATGGGTTTTGTTCCTTTCTTTCTAACAGATGTTGTTTGATGTTAAGTGATGATTGATTTATGCTGCTTTTGTTTCATTTTCTTTGATTTCTTCTGTATCTTTTAAGAAGTTGTCGTAGGATTCTTTATACTTGTTTAAGAACCATTTCTTAACGATTGGATAAGAAGAACCTCTGGATTTTGAATATGCTCTGATTTCTTTCAGTTCATCTAAAACTTTTTCCTTTTCTTCTTCATCTGTTTCTACAAGTTTGATGTGAGCAATCATTGCTTCAAAGGTCAGACTGCCATAAGTCTTTTTGCTTGCGTTTTTCTTGATGGTAATTTCTTTCACTGTAAAGGTTGGTTCAGAAGAGCGAACTTCTTTCAGTGCAAAGTATTCGGCAGAACCATATACACTTGCTTTCTTTAAGAATGCTTTGGATACTTCGATAGTTTCAGTAATTGGATTTACATTGATATTCTTCATTTTCGTTTCCTTTCTTGCCTGATGGCTCTGCGCTTGGTCGCAACCCTTATTTATACTCTTTAGAGGTTTCTTTGTTTCCCTCACCTTATGTATATATATTACCATAATAATGGTGTTGAAATTAATACCGAAAAGGCTTTTTGCCCGGGAGAGCAAAATGCTTATAAATGTTGAAATACGAACGATTATTGGGGTTATAAAATCCATAAAAAAGTTAGAAAAAATTAGAATTCCAGAGAGAAATTTTAGATAATCTTGAGAGGTATAATATAGATATAAATAGATGAGAAGGATTTGCGGAAAGATGTAGAAGAGATGTTAAAAGATAAATAAAATGAATGAAAATATGTTAAAAAACAACTGATAATCGTTGAAATTTCAATGATTAAGTGGTATAATTTAAGAGTAAAAAGTGACAATCCAAAAAGGTGACAATTTCTGATTGTTTTGCAGTTGTCAAAAGAGGAAAGTGACAACAAAATGACAACTCGCTTTCCCAATAACACAGATAGTTCCAAAAGAAAAGAGAGCCAAAATCTTGACTCTCTCTCTATCTTCTAAGTATTGAAATTTCAATAAGAAATTCTTAGCCGAAGTATCTCTTCAGCAGACCTTCGAAAGCAGCACCGTGTCTTGCTTCGTCTTTCGCCATTTCGTGAACAGTGTCGTGGATTGCATCCAGGTTCTGCTGTTTAGCCATAGTAGCTAAAGCTTTCTTGCCTGCGCATGCGCCTGCTTCTGCTTCAATTCTCATTTCCAGATTCTTCTTAGTGGAGTCGGTTACAACTTCGCCTAACAGTTCTGCAAATTTAGCAGCGTGTTCAGCTTCTTCGTAAGCAGCTTTTTCCCAGTACAGACCGATTTCAGGATAGCCTTCTCTGTGAGCTACTCTTGCCATAGCTAAGTACATACCAACTTCGGAACATTCGCCTTCAAAGTTTGCGCGCAGTCCGTCGATGATTTCCTGATCAACACCCTGAGCAACGCCGATTACATGCTGGTCAGCCCATTCAGTCTTACCTTCGTCCTGTTTGATGAATTTATCGGCAGGAACTTTACATACTGGACATTTTTCCGGTGCCTGATCTCCTTCGTGAACGTATCCGCAAACTGTGCATACCCATTTCATAATTCTAATTCCTCCTTAAGTCTCTATGTTTAATATTTTTACTAAGTCAATTGTACCACATTTTTCTTAAGGTAAACAAGTAAGTTTGTAAAAGTTGTGTGAAACTTATTGCAAAATAAATTTCGGATTTCGAAAGCAATTTCGAAAGTGATTTCAGCAGCAATTTTGACCGCGATTTTGACAGAGGGAAATCTGCATTGACCTGCACTGGAATTTATGTGAATCTCCATACAGAATTATGCAGACCTTTGCTTTGGGGACAGGGAGATTAAGCATTCTATTTGCATTCTCCTCAATTTTGTTCAATTTCTCTTCACACAAAAAAGGTTTACAATTGTTGCAAATATAGTATAATTAAGAGTATCATAGCAGAAATGTGGGTATATTTTAGAGTGAAAGGGAAGCTATGCGGAATTTGAAATTTACATGTCTTGCAGCTGTGCTGGCGCTGACGGTGCTGATGGTGTCCGGCTGCACGACTTACGATAATTTTAAAGACACCTTTTTCGGTGAAAAGGTGAAAGAGGGAGATACAATCAAAATCGGTGTGCTGGAGCCGCAGACGGGTAACGACAGCTCTGCCGGAGAACTTGAAATCCGCGGTATTGAACTTGCAAAGAGTCTGCAGGCGGAGGTTTTGGGAAAGCCGGTGGAACTGCTTTATGCGGATACCCAGAGCAGTATTTATGTTGCCGAAACAGCGGTGCAGAACCTTATCGAAAAGAAGCCCGCTGCGGTTCTCGGCAGCTACGGAGAAGCCGTATCTCTGACGGCAAGTCAGCTCCTCGGAGAAGCAAAAATCCCCGCAATTACGATTACGGCAACGAATCCGCTGATTACCGTTAATAATGATTACTATTTCAGAATGTCTTTTTCTGACGGAAGTCAGGGACGAGCTCTTGCCGACTATACAGTGGAAAAGCTGCAGCTTAAGAAGGCGGGCGTGCTGAGAGTTAAAGGCGAAGACGCTTCCAATGAAATGGTGAATCAGTTCAGCAGCAGGCTTCACCGCCTGACTGACGACGAAGAGAGCGTTTCGGTGACTGTGGAGATTCCAAAAGAAACAAAGGACCGCAGTCCGTACATTGAAAAACTTCGCAAATCCGGCGTAGAGGCTGTATTTATGCCTGTTTCCGTTTCTTTGGGCGAAAAAATCATTTCGGAAGCGGATCAGGCGGGGCTGCATTCTGTTACATTCCTCGTTCCAAAGGACTGGCACTCGGAGCAGATGATTAAACTGCAGAATGAGCATCCCCGGATGAAAATTGCGGTGGCTTCGGACTTCAATGCTGTATCGGCGGAAGGCGGGCAGCCGGAAGATGATACTGCGGGTGAACCGTCCAGCGACGATGCAGCTGCGAACGGAAACTCTTCGGGCGATACGGTGACCGGCGGAGTTTCTTCCGATCAGGCCGTTTCGTCTGAAGCTGATGAATCTGCGGAAGAAAAAGCGGAAGCTTCAGTCTCTGCACTTTATAAAAGTTTTGCCGAGGCTTACGAAAAAAAGTACGGCAGTAAAGAAATTCCGGAGCCGACGGCGCTGGCTTTCGACGCATATATGCTTGCGGTGCAGAGCATTGAAAAAGCAGGAAGCATTGATTCGGAAGCAGTACAGAAAGCACTGCTTGCAACCCGTGGGTTCAGAGGCGTTTCGGGTGAGATTTCTTTCAACGAAAGCGGCGAACCGAAAAAGACCATCAATATAGATATCGTTCAAAACGGGCAGTTTGTCACTGTATTTACCGTGGCGTAAGACTTGCTGTCTGCGTGCAGACCACAGGCCATAGACTGCGGACGGCAGCCTGCATGTTGGAAACTTAAGCGCAGCGCGGTTAAATTAACCTGCAATTATGGTTTCAATTATCTATGAAAAATATATAGAACATATACAAACCATATATAAAATATAAAAAACATATAAAGGAGAAAAATAATATGGAACAGAAAATCAGAGAAGCTTTAGAAAAAATCAGACCGATTTTACAAAGAGACGGCGGAGATATCGAATTTGTCGATCTGACCGCAGACAATGTGGTAAAAGTAAGACTTCAGGGTCACTGTGCAGGCTGCCCGGGCGCCAGAATGACTCTGAAAGGCATCGTGGAAAAGATTCTGAAGGAAAGCTATCCTGAAATTGCCGGGGTAGAAGCAATCGACTAATGACCTACCTGGAGTATATAGAAAAGAACAAGGACCTGCAGATAGAAATGCTGCAGGACCTTGTTGCCATAAAAAGCATCGTTACAGATCCTGTAGCATCCAAAGAAGGAGAAGTTTTTCCTTTTGGAGCGGGCGTACAGGAGGTTTTTGCGTGTTTTCTGAAAAAAGCGCAGGAGCTTGGATTTGAAACGAAAAATGTAGATAATTACGGCGGCCATGTGGATTTCGGACACGGTGAAGAAACCGTGGGAATCTTGGGTCACTTAGATGTGGTTCCCGAAGGGGACGGCTGGAGTTTTGACGCATACAGCGGCGCGGTATCCGACGGTTTTATTTACGGAAGAGGAACGCAGGATGACAAAGGCCCTCTGGTAGCGGCGCTTTTTGCGATGAAAGCTTTGAAAGATGCCGGTTATACGCCGGCCAAAAAGGTGCGTCTGATTCTGGGACTTGATGAAGAAACGCAGTGGGACGGTATGCGGTACTATTTTGATAAAGAGCCGATGCCGGATTACGGATTTACGCCGGACGGAGAATTCCCCGCTATTAACGGCGAAAAGGGCTCTATGACTTTTGAAGTGGCAAAGAAATTTTCCAAAGTGCAGGGAGGCGGGCTTACGCTTCGCAGTCTTTCCGGCGGCGCAGCATCCAATATGGTTGCGGAAAAGGCAAGAGCTGTAGTAAACAGTGATAATGCGGATGTCTACGCAGATATTCGGGAACTGGCAAAAAACTACAGAGAAGAAACCGGTTACAAGCTGAAAGTAAAAGGTGTCGGCAGATCTCTTGAGATTACGGCAGAGGGAAAGTCTGCTCACGGGGCAACGCCGGAGGCGGGACTTTCCGCTGTTTCCATTATGATGGAATTCCTTGGAAAACTGAACTTTGCCGGAGACGATTTCAATGTGTTTCTGGATTTCTATAATAAGCATATCGGCTTCGATGTGAACGGCCAGAGAATGGGCTGCGGCTTTTCCGACGAGGTCAGCGGAAAACTGACACTGAATGCGGGAGTGATTCACGGAGATACGGAATCGGTGACTCTGAAAATCAATATCAGATATCCGGTATCCTGCAGTGAGGATAAAGTTTACGAAGGCGTAATGCCGATTGTTGACAGTTTTGATATGGGACTTATTAAACTGGGCGGAAAACCTGCGATTTATATGGCTCCGGACAGTCCGCTGATCAAAACGCTGGTGGAAGTTTACCGTCATCACAGCGGCGATACCGAAAGTGAACCGATGGTAATCGGCGGAGCAACTTATGCGAAAGCCGCAAAAAATGTGGTTGCTTTCGGCGGTATTTTCCCGGGCGACGAAGATCGAATGCATCAGAAGGATGAAAGACTTGAAATCAGAAGACTGATGCAGATGACAAGAATTTATGCGGACGCTATCTATAAAATGACACAGCCTGATTTTACAATTTTGGAGGAAGGGCATGAATAAAACTGTAAGACTTGCTAAATTAGCCATGATGGTGGCAATTTCCTGTGTTCTGGTGGTTCTGATTCGAATTCCGTTTCCGCCGGCGCCGTTTTTGGAATATGACCCTGCGGATGTGCCGATTTATATTACGACCTTTGCATTCGGTCCCGGCGCGGGACTCCTTGTGACTTTGATTGTCAGTGTGATTCAGGCATTTGTTCTGGGAGGAGCGGGCGTATACGGTTTTCTGATGCATATGATTGCCACAGGACTTTTCGTCATCGTGGCGGGCTTTATGTACAGACACAAGAAAACCAAGAAAGAAGCAATTATGGCATTGACTGCGGGAGTTGTTGTAACAGTTATTGCCATGTGTGTGTTCAACTACTTTATTACACCTCTTTATATGGGGGTGCCGACAGACGCTGTTCTTGCCATGATTCCGACGGTGATTATTCCGTTTAATATTCTCAAAGCCGGCATCAACGCTCTGATTACATTTTTTGTATATAAGCGGATTTCCGGATTTTTACATAAAGTGTAAAGGCGCGGCAGGTGAATTATGAGAGAAGTAATCATCAGAAACGAAGAAGATACAAAGGCTTTCGGCTATGAGCTTGCCGAAAGTCTTGCGCCGGGCGCGGTTTTGGCTTTAATCGGAAACCTGGGAACCGGAAAAACTACACTGACCAAATATATTGCGGAAGGGCTTGGCATTACGGAAATGCTCACAAGCCCTACTTTTACGATTGTACGGGAATACTATTCCGGCAGACTGCCCCTGTATCATTTTGATGTGTACCGGCTGGAAAGCGCCGCAGAGCTTTTTCAGATCGGCGCCGAAGAATATTTCTACGGAAACGGAGTCTGCATTGTGGAATGGGCAGATCAGGTGGCAGAAATTCTGCCTGACGAAACCATGTGCATTTTTATCGAGTACGGGGAAAAAGAAGGAGAACGAATCTATCGATGTACATTTTAGCAATTGAGACGACAGGCCCCAAAGGGTCGGTTGCAGTAACAGATGAAAATCGGAATATTTGTCTTCGGGTTTCTTCCGAAGAAATGAACCATCTGAAAGATCTGATGCCTATGGCGGAAGATATATTGAAAGAGCTTTCTGTCAGTAAAAAAGACCTGACAGCTGTTGCCGCTTCTGTGGGTCCGGGATCTTTTACGGGTATTCGAATCGGAGTTGCTTCGGCAAGAGCTGTTGCGCAGGCGCTGCATCTGCCCGCGATTTCTGTACCGACACTGGATTCCTTTAAAACAAAGTGCGGGGGAACTTCTGTGATCGTACCGATTTTTAACGCTCGCAGAGGACAGGTATATGCCGGCATTTATGATGAGTACGGAGACGATATTCTGAAAAGCGGGCCGTATATGCTGACAGACTGTCTGGAAACACTGGACGAATGGCTGTCCGAAAAGCAGGATAATCTGCCTTGCGGTATGCCGGAGACGGTAACCGTGAAGTTTTACGGAGACGGCATCGACGCTTATGAGAAGCAGCTGCGGCAGTTTGCCGAGGAGGTGAGAGAAAAATATGATGTGGCGCGGATTCTGTTTGCCGAAAAAGAAGAGCGTTATCAGACTGCCGATATGACAGCTCTCCGGGCGCTTGAAAAGTATTTGGCGGGAGAAGTTTCCGCGGCTGAAAATCTGCTGCCCGACTATATGCGGGCAACAGAAGCGGAGCAGAAGCTGGCGGACGGAAGTCTGGAAAAGGAACGGGCGGCGAAAATGGCCCGCTTTATGTCCAGATAAATTTAATGTCTGCAAAGGCAGCTCCCCGGATTCTGTTCAGATAAATCTTCGCGGCAAAATGACGGCATTTAAGTTTCGGGAGCCGGCAATAATTTCGCAGAAAGCTGCGGGACCGCAGAAGATTGACGCCGCTTGCAGAACTTTTGCATTCCCGTTATGTGAACTGCAGTGCGGGAATTTTTCCATCGATAAAGGAGATTTTTATGGCAGAACTGATAATACGGTCAGGCGTTCCGTCGGATGTTGATGATATGGAAATTCTGGAGCAGAGATGTTTTTCTGTTCCGTGGAGCAGAGAGTCGATTCTTTACGATCTCAGCGAAAATCACCTTGCCGCCTATTTTGTTGCGGAGCTTTCCGGCAGGGTGGTCGGATATATCGGAGTCTGGAAGATTGTCGATGAGGGACATATTACCAATGTGGCGGTTTCTCCGGATTATCGGAGAATGCAGATTGGTTCGGCACTTTTGAAAACCATGCTGGAAATTACGGCAGAAGAAGGGATTGTAAGGCATACTTTAGAGGTGCGGACAGGAAATGAAGCTGCGATCGGGCTTTATGAAAAGTTCGGCTTTGAAACGGCAGGGGTTCGAAAAGGTTATTATGAAGATAACGGCGAGGACGCGCTGATTATGTGGCGCGGATAAGCGGATAAAAGCCGGTAAGAGTATACCACAGCATACAGTCCGCCCGGAGTTGCAGCAAGGCGGACAGAGAGGCGCAAAGTCTGTGCTCCATATACATATTACGGAGAACTTTCGGGGAATATAGCAGAAACAAAGAATGTTCTGCGGACAGGAATTTTCCGGCAGTTCTTAAACAAAGGAGGAACAGTATATGGAGTATAAGCTGTATCATAAAGCGCCTTACGATGATATTGAAAGATATGGCGGTCTGATGGAGGTAAGTTCTCCGTGCAGCCGTTTTGAGAGAAGATATGATTTTGACGCTTTTTCTATGGCGGACTATCAGTCCTGCGAAAACTGCAGGCACTTGGGCAGTGAAGACCGCTGTATGATAAAATAGCGAAAGGTTTGGGAAAAAGATGCCGCAAGCAAAGGAAGACGGCGAGGCTTAAGACGATAAGCTAAAATGCCGGTGCCGGCGGACAGAATGCGGTGCGAGCAAGGCGGCATTTCCCGCGGAAGAAATCCTTTGACGGAAGCGAGGAAACTATGAAAGACGGAAAATTTTTGACATTGGGAATTGAATCCAGCTGCGATGAGACTGCGGTGGCGGTACTGGCGGACGGCAGGTATCCTTTCAGCAATGTGATTTCATCTCAGATTGAGATTCATACGGCATTTGGCGGTGTTGTGCCGGAAATTGCCTCCCGTCATCATCTGGAAAATATGAACAGCGTAATTGATCGGGCGCTTTCTGAGGCGCAGGTCAGCCTTTCAGATATTGATTTAATCGGTGTAACCAACGGACCGGGACTTATCGGCGCGCTGCTTATGGGTGTGGCGTCTGCAAAGGCGATTGCTTTTGCGGCAGACATTCCTATTGTCAGTGTGAACCATATGCACGGTCATATCAGCGCAAACTTCATCGCTTATCCGGAGCTTGAACCGCCTTTTATGTGTCTGATTGTTTCCGGCGGACATACCAATATTGTGGAGATGACAGACTATAACCGGTGCGAAATTTTGGGCGGAACCAGAGATGACGCGGTGGGAGAAGCCTATGACAAGGTTGCCAGAGTAATAGGTCTTGGGTATCCGGGCGGTCCTAAGATTGACCGTATTGCAAAGGAGGGAAATCCGGAAGCAATTCATTTTAAGCGGGTGCTTTTAGAAAAGGGCAGTCTTGATTTCAGTTTCAGCGGACTGAAAACAGCAGTGCTTAATTATTTGAATACAGAGCGCCAGGCGGGGCGGGAAATAAACGCAGCCGATGTGGCGGCAAGTTTTCAGGCGGCAGTGGTGGAAGTCATCGTGACTAAGACCATGGAGGCAGTCAGAAGCAGGAAACAGGATAAGCTGGTGCTTGCCGGCGGCGTAGCTGCAAATTCCAATTTGAGAGAGCAGCTTTCTGCGGCATGCAAAAAAGAAAATGTAACACTTTATGTGCCGCAGCCGGTGCTCTGCACAGATAATGCAGCAATGATTGCCTGCAGCGCATATTATAAATATAAAAAAGAGGGAGCGGACGATCTGTATATGGACGCTTTTCCGAACTTGGCGATATAAAGCGGCACGCAAGTGAGAAGCTCGCGAAGCTGCCGCAAAAATATTCCGGGAAATTTGGAGTGACAGATTATGATTATTCTATCAGCAAAAGATATAACAAAAACTTACGGCGTAGATACAATACTGGACAATATTTCATTTCATGTAAACCGAGGAGACCGAATCGGTATTGTCGGAGCCAACGGCGCGGGAAAAACGACCCTTCTGAATATCCTGTCGGGTGAGCTTACTGCGGACAGCGGTCAGTTCTTTGTATCGCAGGATGCGACCATCGGATATCTGAAGCAGAAGAATCATTTTGACTCGGAAGCCACAGTTATAGAAGAAGTGGAGAAAATTTTTGAGCCGATTAAAGACATGGAGAAGGAACTTGCGGACCTTTCTGTGAAAATCAGTGAAATGGGAGCACAGGCGGGCTGCGTTATGGATAAGTACGCAAGGCTTCAGGACACCTTTGCCAGTGAAGGCGGATATTCCTATAAAAGCGAAATGACCGGTATTTTGAACAGTATGGCATTTGGTGAAGAGTATTACGACAAGAAAATAAGCACCCTGAGCGGCGGCGAGCGAACCCGTCTTGCTTTGGCATGTCTCCTTTTGGAAAAACCGGATATCTTGTTTTTGGACGAACCGACCAATCACCTGGATATCGGTACTTTGAGATGGCTGGAACAGTATCTGAAGGGATATAAGGGCACTGTTGTAATGGTATCCCACGACCGATATTTTCTGGATCAGATGACCAACAGGATTTTTGAGGTGGAGCATCATAAGCTGAAGTGCTATGAGGGCAATTACAGTGCTTTTGCCGAGAAAAAAAGGGCTCTTCGTGAAGCTGAAATGCGGGCTTACAATAAGCAGCAGACAGAGATTCGAAGACAGGAAGATATGATTCGCCGCTTTAAGGAGCGGGGAACCGAGAAACTGGCAAAAAGAGCCGCTTCCAGAGAGAAGAGGCTTTCCCATATAGAACGGATAGAAAGACCGGAGAACGAGCCGGGAAAAATGAAAATCCGTTTTCGTCAGGAATACCAGAGCGGAAACGATGTGCTTTACGCAGAAAATCTGGCGAAATCCTTCGGATTCGGCGCAGGAAAAAAGGACCTGTTTTCCCATGTGAATTTTGATATCAAACGGGGAGAGAGAATCTGTCTTGTCGGTCCCAACGGGGTAGGCAAAACCACACTGCTTCGAATTCTTATGGATGAGCTTTCGCCGACAGAAGGGTATCTGAAAATCGGACATAATGTGAAATTCGGTTACTACGATCAGGGGCAGCTGCTGCTCAATGACAGCGCCACGGTTATGGACGAAGTACACAATTCCTACAGACTGTATAAAGATGCGGAAATCCGTTCGATTTTAGGCAGATTTCTTTTCAAAAACGATCAGGTATTTTTGCAGGTGGGTTCTCTCTCCGGCGGTGAAAAGGCGAGACTGGCTCTTCTGAAGCTGATGATGAGCGGCGCAAATGTGCTGATTTTGGACGAACCGACCAATCATCTGGATATTGCTTCCAAAGAGGTATTCGAAGATGCGCTGATGGAATATCCCGGAACGGTTATCGTGGTGTCTCACGACCGATATTTTCTGAACAAGATTCCGACCAGAATTTTAGAGCTTGAAAAGGACGGTCTGACCGAATATCTGGGAACATATGATTACTATGTGGAAAAGAAAGCGGCGGTGGAAAGCGGCCGCAGGTATCTGAAGGAAATGGCGGCTTCCGGCGTATCGCAGGGGACGGCCCGGAAAAATGCAGACGGTACAGATGCGGCGAACGCAGGCGGAGCAGCTTCGCAGGTCATGAGCGCAGTTTCGGATGGTTCGGCTTCATCCGCGCCGCATACAGAAAACCGCAGGCCTTTATCTTCTGCTGAAGAGCGGGCACTGAAGAAAAAGCAGGAAGCAGAGGAGCGCAGAGCGGCAAGAGAAAAGGAACGGCTGGAGAAGCTGATTGAGGAGTGTGAGAATGCAATTACCGCAAACGAAGCGGAGATGTGCAGAGAAGAAAACTTGACAAATCATCAGTACCTGACAGAGCTTTCTGAGAAAAATGAGGAGCTGCGCAAAACTCTGGATGACGCCTATGAAAAATGGCTTGAAATGTAGAATCTAAGGCAAACAGACAAAATTTCCAAAAACTGCTTGCATTACATAGGTGGGTAAACTATAATGTTTTTTGTAATTAAGTAATGAGACAAATGGAGGTTAATTATGGCTTTTGATAAAATCAGATCAATTATTATGGAGCAGCTGAGCGTCGGCGAATCCATGGTAACGATGGACACTAATATGATGAAGGATTTAGAGGCTGACTCTCTTGATGCTGTAGAAATCATCATGGCAATCGAAGAAGAATTTGATATCGAAATTCCGGATGAAGAGGCTGAGAAATTTCAGTTAGTAGGCGACTTGGTAAAATATGTCGAAGAACACAGCGATCAGGAATAACCAAACAAAACCCGTCAGCCATGACGGGCTTTTTTGTAACATAGGGGCCTGCCGCTTTTTCGGATCGGGAAGGGGTTCGGGCAGGTTCCGCAGAAAAAGCAGAGTGGTCTGCTTTGATAAGAATAAAAAACTGTAGAAACGAGGTGAAGTGCGCATATGAAAAACGCAAAGATATCCAATGCAGTCATCAAGCGGCTGCCTAGATACAGACGGTATCTGATTGAATTACGAAAAAAAGGTGTGGAAAAAATTTCTTCAAAGGAGTTCAGTAACCTGATCGGTTACACTGCGTCGCAGATTCGTCAGGATTTGAACAACTTCGGAGGATTCGGCCAGCAGGGCTACGGCTACAGCGTAAAGGGCCTTTATGATGAAATCAGTGCGATTTTAGGTCTGGACAAAGAATATCGTATGGTTATTATGGGTGCGGGTAATCTCGGTCAGGCTATTGCGAAATATACACATTTTCATAAACAGGGCTTTAAGGTTTACGGAGTTTTTGAAGTGAACCCGCTGCTGATTGGAAAAGAACTTGACGGTATGGAGATTATGGATTACGAAAATATCGTTGAGTTTGTAGAAGAAGAGGAAATTGACATCGGCATTATTTGCGTAGGTCAGGAAAATGCCCAGGAAGTTGCCGACAGGCTGTCTTTTGCAGGTGTAAAAGGAATCTGGAATTTTGCACCGACTGACATAGAGGTGCCTAAACATGTGGCTCTGGAAAATGTTCATCTGTCAGACAGCCTGCATTCTCTGGCATACCATATGAACGATATTCAGAAAAAAGAAGCGGCTCACAAGGAAAAAGAACTGGAAAAATCCCGCATTGAATAGCGGCTTCAGGGTGTTGAAAGCGGCATCGGATTTTTGACGGAAAGTGCTGACAAAAGAGAAAGGGCAAGGGGATAAGGAGTACAGCAAAATGAATCAGAATACTGCCGGTCTTTACGAAATATCGGAAATCGGGGTATTCCTTACATAAGAAATAAGACTGTTTCTTTATGAAACAGTCTTATCGATTTGGTTATAGTTCTGATTAACCTTCAACCGGAGCATCTACCGGGCAAGCACCAGCGCAAGCGCCGCAGTCAATACATTTGTCTGCGTCGATTACATATGTAGCATCGCCTTCGGAGATAGCTTCTACCGGACATTCTGCTGCACAAGCTCCACAGCTGATGCAAGCGTCAGTAATTTTGTAAGCCATGATATATATCCTCCTTTTAAGACATGTCTTGAATCAAGTAACATTATAACAGAAGGGCAAGAAATAGTAAAGATGAAAGTTTATACTCTTACGGGGAAAAGTGGAACAGGTAAATCCTACCAGGCCATTAACCTCTGCAAAGAAAAGAATATAGAAAGCATCATAGATGACGGATTGTTTATTTACAGAAACCGCGTGGAAGCGGGAATTTCCGCAAAGCGTCAAAAAACAATGGTCGGCGCGATTAAAACAGCGCTGTTCACTTTGGATGAACATGCCGAGTCTGTGGCACGCAGAATTCGGGAATTATCTCCCAAATCGCTTCTGATTATCGGAACCAGCGACCGTATGACTGACAAAATCGTGGAACGGCTGTCACTGCCTGAGGTCAGTGAACGGATTTATATTGAAAATATCACCAGTGAAGAAGAACGGGAGATTGCAGAGAAACAGCGGCAGACTTTGGGAAAACATATTATCCCTGTCCCTACCCTGCAGCTGAAAAGGGATTTTGCCGGATATTTTCTGGACCCTTTGCGGATTTTTCGCGGCAGAAGCGTAGGCGGCAAAGATCAGTTTTCGGAAAAAACCGTTGTGCGGCCTACTTTCAGTTATATGGGCGAGTTCTTTATTTCTGATTCGGTGATGACGGATATTGCAAAATGTGTAGCACGGGAATCAGATGGTGTGGTGCGCGTGCTGAAGGTTTACGAGAATACTGCACCTGACAATCTGATTATGGATGTGGCTGTTTCTGTTAGTGATAAGACGAAAATCTGGGAGTGTGCCTGTGAATTTCAAAAGCGTCTTGCAGAAACGGTGGAATCTATGACTGCGTTTAATGTGACAGGTGTAAATGTAGAAGTCCGGGGTATCGAAAAACAATGAATAAAAAGGTATATATAATAGAAGATACTTTTGATTTTTATCCCCGGCATGTGTTTGAATGCGGGCAGTGCTTTCGGTGGAATTGCAAGCCTGACGGATCATACAGCGGAATTGCGGGAGGACGGGCCGCAAATATCCGATTTGAACCGAAGGATAAGGAGCTTTTAGAAAAAGGCGGCAGACTGATCATTACAGAAATCGGAAAGCTGTACGGAGAAAACAGCGAAGAAAAGAAGCCGCTTCGGCAGGAGAATACAGAAGATAAATCTTTTTCTGCGCAGGGGATGCAGGCGTTTGAAGGAGAAGATTTCTGGCGGAGCTATTTGGATTTGGACAGAGATTACGGAAAAATCAAGAGAAAACTGATTCGCGGCGATCAGGTGATGAAAAAAGCAGTATCTTTTGGTTGGGGAATTCATATTTTGAATCAGGACCTTTGGGAAACCATTCTTTCCTTTATTATATCTCAGAACAATAATATTCCCAGAATCAAGGGATGCATTGAAAATCTGGCGGCTTTGTTCGGAGAACCTGTCGCAGAGGTCTGCGGAGAAGAAACAGAAAAAATTCCGGTGATATATGAAAAGACCGGAACGGATACTGTAATGCATGAAAAAACGGAAGCAGCTGCGGACTCTGCGTATTCTTTCGGGAGCAGAATCCTTTACAGCCTGCCGGGACCGGAAAAACTGGCGTCACTGACAGTGGAAGAACTGGCGCCGGTGAAGCTGGGTTACAGAGCGGGATACCTGATTAAAACGGCGCAGACTGTCTGTGAAAAAGGACTGCCTTTTGATGAAGCGTCTCTGCGGCAGCTTTGCGGCGTGGGTCCGAAGGTGGCGGACTGCATTTCCCTCTTTGGTATGAGCAGGTACGAGAGTTTTCCCGTCGATGTCTGGGTGGCGCGGGTAATGAACCGTCTTTACGGACTTGATGAGGGCAATCGGAATGCCATTGCGGAATTTGCCGGAAAGAAGTTCGGCAGTCTGGGCGGTTTTGCGCAGCAGTACCTGTTTTATTATATGAGAGAAAACAATTGAAGTTTAATTCCCTGTAAAGAGTTTTCGAGAAAACGGAACTTTTGCGGGGAATTTTTTTCACGAAAAACACATAAAAAAATTTCTAAAATGTATTGACAATACGGGAAGAAAGACCTACAATAAAAAGGTAGTTAGCACTCGGGTTAAATGAGTGCTAATAATTCAAACAAGTACAGAATATAATTTA
The DNA here is from genome assembly GCA_937894585.1 of uncultured Eubacterium sp. Classification (GTDB taxonomy): domain Bacteria; phylum Bacillota; class Clostridia; order Peptostreptococcales; family Anaerovoracaceae; genus Senimuribacter. The sequence continues at coordinate 2,056 of CALBGO010000066.1, read as the reverse complement.
TATATGGAGGTAGTGAAATGAGTTTAGGAATCAAGCCGCTTGGCGCCAGAGTTGTAATCAAACAGTTAGAGGCCGAGGAGAAAACACAGGGTGGCATTATCCTGGCAAACTCCGCAAAGGAAAAACCGCAGACAGCAGAAGTTGTTGCAGTCGGCGCAGGTACTAAGGATGAACCGATGGAACTGAAAGTCGGAGACAGAGTTATCTTTGCACAGTACGGCGGAAATACCGTAAAGTATAACGGCGAAGAATACAAAATTATGAATCAGGCTGATATCCTGGCAATCGTAGAATAATTCGGGAGGTATAGAGAAATGGCAAAAGATTTATATTACGGCGAAGACGCCAGAAGAAAATTACAGGCAGGCGTTGACAAATTAGCAGATACAGTAAAGATTACCCTTGGACCTAAGGGCAGAAACGTACTGATTAACAAATCTTTCGGTTCTCCGCTGATCACCAATGACGGTGTAACCATTGCAAGAGAAATCGAATTGGAAGACGGCGTTGAAAATATGGGCGCACAGCTTGTAAAAGAAGTAGCTACCAAAACCAACGATGTAGCAGGTGACGGAACTACAACCGCAACACTGCTGGCACAGATTATCATTAAAGAAGGATTCAAGAATGTAGCTGCAGGCGCGAACCCAATGGTACTGAAGAGAGGTATTCAGGGCGCTGTAGAAGCTGCTGTAGAAAAAATCGCTACAATCTCCAAGAAAGTAGAAACAAAAGAAAGCATCGCACAAGTTGCTTCTGTTTCTGCAGCTGACGATACAATCGGCGCTTTAATCGCAGAAGCTATGGAAAAAGTCGGAAACGACGGCGTTATTACCGTAGAAGAAGCAAAATCTCTGGGAACAACTCTCGATGTAGTAGAAGGTATGCAGTTTGACAGAGGTTATCTGTCCGCATATATGGTAAGCGACACAGAAAAGATGGAAGCTGTTTTGGAAAATCCTCTGATTCTGTTAACTGACAAGAAGATCAGCAACATTCAGGAACTGCTGCCGCTGCTGGAACAGGTAGTAAAGATGGGCCGCAAGCTCTTAATCGTTGCAGAAGATGTGGAAGGCGAAGCTTTAACTACATTAGTTCTGAACAAACTGAGAGGCACAATCGACTGCGTAGCAGTAAAGGCTCCGGGCTTCGGCGACAGAAGAAAGGCTATGATGGAAGATATCGCAGTTCTGACAGGCGGCGTAGTAATCAGCGAAGAAGTGGGCTACGACCTGAAGGAAGCTACTATCGATATGCTGGGTCAGGCTGCAACTGTTAAAGTTGACAAAGACACTACAACTATCGTAAACGGTGCGGGTGAAAAAGCAGACATCGACGCAAGAATCGCTTCTATTAAAGCTCAGATCGAAGAAACCGAATCCGAATTCGATAAAGAAAAATTACAGGAAAGACTGGCTAAACTGTCCGGCGGCGTAGCTGTTATCAAAGTCGGCGCAGCAACAGAAACTGAACTGAAAGAAAGAAAACTGAGAATCGAAGACGCACTGAACGCTACTAAGGCAGCAGTTGAAGAAGGTATTGTAGCAGGCGGCGGTATTGCACTGTGCAGCGCAATTCCTGCTGTAAGCAAATACATTGAAGGTTTGGAAGGCGACGAGAGAACAGGCGCTAAGATTATCGAAAGAGCTCTGGAAGAACCTGTTAGACAGATTGCTGAAAACGCAGGCTTCGAAGGCAGCGTAGTCGTTTCCGAAGTAAAGAACCAGAAAGTCGGATATGGCTTCAACGCAGCAACAGAAGAATATGTTGATATGATTGAAGCAGGTATCGTTGACCCTGTTAAAGTTACTCGTTCCGCACTGCAGAACGCAGCTTCCGCATCCGCAATGCTGCTGACAACAGAAGCAGGTATTGTTGACATCAAGGAAGATGCTCCTGCTATGCCTGCAGGAATGCCGGGCGGCGGTATGGGCGGCATGATGTAAGATCTGCGTCAAAAAAGGGGTTATTGTATACCGATTAGAGAAACGGAAACAAAAGTTGGCTCTATGTCAATAGTTGGGGTGGAACACAATCTAAATAGCAATTTGTAACC
>CALBGO010000065.1 GCA_937894585.1 uncultured Eubacterium sp. | reverse complement strand
CCCGTACGTACGGTGCAATGGGAGGGTGAGAAAAATTCCTCACTCTACCCTATTATTTTGAAGTCTTTTAACTCATTTAAAATGTTGCCGCCTCTTACAGTGAATGGACAGAGCAATGAAAAACTCTCATAAAAAACTGTGTAGTTTGAATCTTTTTTAAGATAAGCGAATAATTATTAAATGCGCAGTACTGCTTCCTCTTTTTTGTGGCAGAATCGGCAAAATGCAGTTTTTTCAATAAAAATCAAGGATAGAGTTCACAAATTTTTTTAGTACTTTTTTAGTACTTTCGATATATGTTTTGATATTTAATTTCCGGTATTTTACATTACAATTTCATAAGCATCGTTTTTCGATTAAAATGAAGCTGATATTCTTCCTTTGCTTCATTTTTTTTGATATATAATAAAAGAAATCGACATTTTTGAATTTTTATATCAAAGGAGGAATTTTTATGCCGGCTTATAAGAACGAAAACGGAACATGGTATGTATCTTTTTACTACAGAGATATGAATGGGAAAAACATTAAGAAGAAAAAGACCGGATTTCCCACAAAAAAAGAAGCTTTAGCTTGGGAAAGAAATTTTATCGATACCAAATCGGGTACGCTCAACATTACATTTAAAGCTTTTGCTGAGATTTACAAACAGGATATGAAGCCTCGTCTGCGGCATAATACATGGGTAACCAAAGAGCATGTGATTGATCAGAAACTGATTCCTTTTTTCGGAAACAGAATTATGTCGGAAATTACACCTGCCGATGTGCGTAAATGGCAGAATATCATGATGAATTATAAAAGGAAGAACGGCTCGGGATTCTCTGAAACCTATCTTCGTACCATTCAGAATCAGCTCAGCGCAATCTTTAACCATGCGGTAAGGCTTTATAAACTTCACAGCAATCCCGTGCGGCTTGCCGGCGGAATGGGGCGTGAAAAATCCCGTGAAATGCAAGTTTGGACCCGAGAAGAATATCAAAGGTTTTCAGAGGCTGTAAAAAATAACAAAGACTCTTTTTTTGCTTTTGAGCTTCTTTACTGGTGCGGCCTCCGTATCGGAGAGCTTCTTGCTTTGACGGGAAAGGATTTCGATTTCGAAAAAAATACCCTGAGTATCAATAAGTCATATCAGCGAATTAACCGTCAGGACATTATTACAGCGCCTAAAACGGAAAAGAGTAATCGGATTATTACTTTGCCGGAAACCCTTGCCGAACAGCTGTATCGGTACCTGAAACGCAAGCGCAGACTCGGTTCCGGCAAAAGAATTTTCACTATGTCAAAAAATTTTCTGCACACGGAAATGAGCCGCGGCGCAAAGGCTGCAGGGGTCAAAAGAATTCGTATTCACGATCTGCGCCATTCTCATGTTTCGCTGCTGATTTCTTTGGGCTTCACGCCGGTGGATATTGCAGGCCGTCTCGGTCACGAGAGTATCAGTATCACACTGCATTATGCACATATGTTTCCGACAAGACAAACGGAAATGGCTCAATGTCTGAACTCTGAAATCTCAAAAAAACTTTTTGAAAGATAACTTTGAAGTGCCGAAAAGTACTAAAAAGGTACTAAAAATTATTTATAAAAAAATCCTTTTCCTTATTGAAAAACAGAGATTCATAAAATTACACAGCTACCCGGGCTTTTATTTTTTGCAAACAGAATATATATTCGCATTTTCGGTTAGCAATACATTTTAAGCAAAGTTAATGTTCTTTTTACGGGTGTTGACGAAAGAAAAATTCGTTTTGGTAAAAGCTTCGATTTTTTATAAAAGATCTCGGCAGTAAGTGCAGTGTTTTAAGAAACAAGATAAGCGCGGTTTAATTGATTCCCCTGCTAAAGTATTCTTATCTCATCACTTTATTTCGAACTTTTTCCATAGAGGTTCTGTTAAACCTTAAGTGTCCGGAATTTCAAAAGCAGGCGGTTCTATACGGACCGCCTGCAAGATTTTGTGAATATTACATATAAACCATATATGATTTATATATAGTTATATATGCACCTAGTCATTTTGTTGTTTAACCGGTTATTTCACCTTAATCTTCTTGGTAACCCACTTACCCCAAATTTTCGTGCCGTCGTCTAAGGTCTTGTATGCTCTGACTTTGATGTAGTGTGTTTTGGACGGCAGATTCTTGATGGTAGAGATAATTCTCACATACTCGTTGTCTCTGTGGGTGATATATCTGTTTTTATACTTTCCGTTTCTTCCGTATTTCACCTGGTACTTGGTTGCGCCTTCCACCTTAGTGATGGTTACCTTCACTTTTCCCTTTGCAGCAGAAACTGCTTTCACTGCCGGTGTAACAGGGCGCACATCGATGGTGATTCTCTTGGAGGCAGGTTCATAACGGACAGTGCCTGCTGTGGATACGGTAATCACAGCTCTTCCCGTTCCTTTTACGGTAACTCTTCCGGTTGAGGAAACTTCTGCCACAGAGGTGTCGCTGCTGCTGTAAACCAGGTAGCCGTCTCCGTCGTGGTCTGCGTTCAGGTTAAAGGAATCGCTTTCCGGTGTTCTGTAGTACTTGCTGTAGCGGCTGGTGACTTTCTGCTCTTTTCCGATGATGCGGAAGGTCAGTGTCTTTGTACCGCCGTAGTTTCCTTTTCCGGTCACAATGACTTCACCTGTTCCTGCGTTGCGGTTGTTTCTGTAGGAAACCGTGTAATCGATACCTGCCGTCAGCTTCTTCGTGCCGTCGTACAGCGTAACTGCCGGCTTCTTTTCCAGTCCGTCATATTTGTAGCTGCTCTGAGAAAGAGTTCCGCTTACAGAAGAAATATCTTTCCCGATGATACGGAAGGATGCTGATACAGAACCGGTATAGTTTCCTTTTCCGCTGATATAGACAGCTGCCGTACCAATCTGCGTGTTTCCTACATAAAACACGGTGTAATCAATATCTTTTCTAAGTGTTCTGCCACCGCAGGTGACGGTTACAGAAGGCTCCACAGGTCTTCCCGTGTAAATAAAGGAATCACCGTAAAGGGAAACTGCGCCTTTTGTTTGCAGGGAAGCTCTGTTGATGGTATAAGTGCCGCTAAAGGCTTCTCCGCCGTAGTTTCCGATTCCCACAACCTTGAAGGTATAAGTGCCTGCGTTGACCTCACCGCCGCCGATGATTTTGTAATCTCTATTCAGAACATAGGTCTTTTTCGGATCCCTTGCTTTTACGGTAACCTCCGGATGAATTGCATAGCCGGTGTAATCGTAAAATACTTTCGTATAGGAAACAAACGCATCCAGTGCTTCTCTGATCTGATAATCTCTGGTCACCGTTCCTGTATAGTTTCCGGTTCCCGTAAAGGTCAGTGTTCCTTTATTTCCTGTAACAGAATTTGAAAGCGTATAATCCGTTCCTTTTACTAAAACGGCAGTGCCGTCTGTTACCTTCGGCTCAGGCACTGTGCCTGCAATTTGATTTTCAACGGCAGGAATGGTGACATACTTTAAATCCTTCGGTTTTACGGTATATGCTTTTGATGCAGTGCCTGCATACTTTCCGATACCGGTAATCGTTAAGGTATATGTACCTGCATTCGTTGCTTTGTCGCCGGTTACGGTGTAGTCCGTGTCTTTGTAAAGGCGTGTGTCGTTTACCGTAACAGACGGAGCCGCGGTCTGCTCTTTTCCGGTATAGGTCAGGTCGGGAATTGTAATTACTGCATTTGCAAGAGATATACCGATGGTGAAAGTAACCTCACGCTCTCCGTAATAATCAGAGTCCGGCTTTGCTTCAATGATAACGGAAGGGTTGACTTTGGTAATTATTTTATCTTCATCGCTCTTAAAATCGTAATCTGTGCCCGGAGTTAATCCGATTAGCTGAATAGCGGTAATCTCCACTTCCGTTCCTTCTGTTACGGTTGCAGGTGTCTGTAAAGTGACCTGGTTTAGGGATTTTTTTATCCGGAATGTAGTACTTCCCGTTGCGCCTTTATATTCCTCTTTGGTAACGGCGACTGTGACAGTGGCAGTGCCCGGATTTACATTGTCAGTAAAGGAAGCGGTATAATCTGCTTTTTCAAGAGGGACTGCTTCACCGCCATTTGCCGGTGTTACCTTTACAGTCAGTTCAGGTGTAATCGCGTTTCCTGTCCAGGGATAAAATGATTTGTGTTCGTCAGGATAGGCAACTTCAACAGAAACTGACGGCGTATCTTCCTGAATTTGTGTTTCTGCTGCATTTTGTCCATCAGGAGCCGATGCTGCAAATGCCATAGAAGGCATCATACACAGCGCCATAGCAAGAGACAAAAGTAAAGCTAATATCTTTTTCATAATCTCTGTCCTTTCTTTACGGTACAATTTGTATTGTGCCCCTTTTCATCAGAAAGTTAAACTTTGATGGAATCCGTAAAGCCGGATTCTTCTACAAAAACAAGAGGAACAGGATAACCCGTTCCTCTGTATTTGTTTTCATTTGGAATCTTATTTGTAGATTCTGTTGCCCTTGTTGGACCAGTCGGAGTAGTATTTCTGACCGTCGATTTCAACATAAGCTCTAACCTTGTAGAAGTATCTTGTACCTTTCTTCAGGTTCTTCTTGTTGTCCATGTAAGATTTCTTAGTCTTACCCATGAACTTGTAGTTTTTCTGAGCTTTAGTTGATTTGTATACCTGGTAACCGTCGATGTAGGAAGCATCGCCGTCTTTTACCTTCCAGTTTACACGAATCTTGTTGGACTTAGTGTAAAGCTTTGTGGATACGGACAGCTTCAGACCTTCAACGGATGCGATGATGTTAGCTTTTACCTGTGCTTCAGCATAAGTCAGCTTATCCAGATTTACAATCATAGCAATTGCCTGATAAGGTTCTTTTGCATCAGTGTAAGTCTTAACAAATTCTTCTACAGCAGCTCTTGCAGCTTCTACCTGAGCCTTTGTAGGATTTGCAGAAAGTGCAGCGATAGCGTTCTGAACATCAGCTAATGTGGCAGCTCTTACAGCTTCGAATGCTTTTCTTGCGGCAGTTTTATTACCATATTTAGCATTATTGTACATTGCTTCAGCTTCATATGCATTAATTGCAGCATAGATTGCATCAACCTTTTCTTTATCTGCAGCTGTTAGCTTCGCAGGTAAAGCTTTAATCATATTATCAATTGCTGCAGACTCAGCGTTTTTAACCAATGTTACAGCAGTATTCAGTTTAGTTGGGAAATAATCAGCTTTTTTAGCAGCTTCCCATGTAGCTTTTACTGCCGGTTTATCAGCTAATGTTACTACATTAGGAATTTCTTTTACTAATGCATCTACTGCTGCTTTTTCAGCTTTTGCATCGCCACGAGTAGGAAGTGATTTTGCATATTCTTCTGCTTTATTCAGTAAACCTGCAACATCTGCATTACTTCTAGCACCATTTTCTGCAAGGTATGATACTGCATCTGCATCACCTTTTGCAATCTTTTCTCTATAACCATCAGCATAGGATGCAATGCCAATGTTAAGATAATCAATGTAGTGATTTACAGCTTTGATAAATTCGTCTGTATTCAAGTAAGCTTTCACTTTTCTATCAACGGCTTTTTTATCATCAATTGTAATAACAGGCTCAGCCTCTGTATCTACTGCCTCTAACTGCGCTACAGATTCAGCAGCGTTGATTTTGTCTTTCCATTCCTGATATTTTGCTTCTACTTTTGCTTTTTCAGGAGCATAATACTTATCGGTTTTGTCTGCATTATATAATGCACTTTCCAGTTCTTCATCAACATTCGCTAAAGCAACTTCTTTTAACCACGCAAGATTATCAGACTTGTTTTCTGCACCTTCAGTTAACGCAGTTGCTGCTTTTCCAGTATGATAGATTTCAATTTTTACTTTTGCCAGATTTTCATCAATTTTACTTGCGATGTATTTCAGGGAACCATCTTTTTCAACCTGAAGCTTTAAAGTTGCCGCATCATCAACAGCAGCTTCATAAGTTTTTACTCTCTTGAGACAGTCAGGTCTATCAGCTTCATTTCCCTGCTTAAACTGTTCAGCCTTTTTGATTGTGCCTTCATCAATCAGAACAGTATTCACTTCTACATATGCCGCAATATTTTCTTTTGATGTCTCTAAAGCTGTTTTAGCAGCTTCACCTTTATCAGAATTATTATAAACTTCTAATGCCTTTTTCTGAGCAGTAGCTGCATTGCTCTGAATCTTGGCTTTCAGCTCGGCTTTTGTGGCCTCAGTTCCAGAATCCTCTAAATTTAAATCTTCTTCAGTTTTAATGGAAGAGTCTGCAAGTTTATATACAGTTACAATAGTCTTTCCATCGATTGTCTGTACAGTCTTTACAGCTGTCAGTTTTGATAATACTTTATACATATCACTGATTGCTGTTGCAGCAGTTGATTTATCATTTGCTGTAGAAACGACTGTATCTGCAACAATTTTTTCTAAATCAGCTTTAGCTTTTTCAGCTTTCTGACGCCAAGTTGTCTTATATGGATCTTTTTCATCTGCAACATCGTTTGTATACTGTGCTAAATCCATTTTAGCAATTTCACCGTTCAGAAAAGCTTTCATAGAGTCAAGGCCATTTACCCAAGCGTAAACTGCATAATAGGCTTGAATATGATCTGATAACGCTGCAGCGGTAACAAATTCATCTAAATTCGCATATTTTCCGGAGATATAATCGATGTTAGTAGTTTCTTTCTGATTATTATAAACAATTACATCGTTTACATTCTTGGATTTAATTGCATTTTTAAGAGTTGTAATATTTGTTTCTTTAGGATTTTCCTTGTCTACTTCACTTGCAGCAATAGTAATGACATTTGTATAATCGCTCGCAAGTTTATCTAATGCCGCAGCATAAGCAGATCCCGGAATAACACAGTTTGCGTGAAAACGTGTTTCAGTGTATGTGTCTGCTAATTCATTTTTGGCATCAGTAACAGCTTTATTGAGCTCTTCTGTCAATTCTTTTACAGCTTGTTCCATTGCTTCTGCATGAGTTTTACCAACAGGATCTGTTGGTGTAGCTGCAAATGCAGCGCCAGCAGCACTGAAGCTGTAAGTGAAGACAACTGACAATGCAAGAAGCACTGTTAAAAATTTCTTC
>CALBGO010000064.1 GCA_937894585.1 uncultured Eubacterium sp. | reverse complement strand
AGTTAAGCTCCGCAGCGCTGATGATACTTGGCGGGAAGCTGCCCGGGAAAGTAGGTCGTTGCCGGTTTTGGTAAAAAAGAAGCTACACAATGGTGTGGCTTCTTTTTTTAGCGTTAGCGTCCAAAATGGGACAGCAAAGAGAGGAAACCGGTTGTGGTTTCCGAACGGAGGAGCAGAAGCCGAAGCGGATGCGTTGACTGGGAAGTGCAGGTATTCAAAAAAATTATCAGAAATTACTTTTATTCTTTTTTACGACAGATTAACCCTTTTGTACTATTTACTTTTTAAAAAAAAAGACTATAATGAGTAAGTGGTTCAAATTGGGGTAGTATTATATTATGAAAAACAAACTTAAAATCTTACTCTATATGATAATTTATGACTTTGTTTGCGAAATTGTATCGCTGTTTATATTCGGGTCTGCGGCAGGGGTGCCGATAGGGCTCATTGTGGGGACATTGACAGTGATGCTGAATTTTCTGGTATTAGAGAGGGTTGTTGATTGGATTATAGACGGAAACCATACGGTTTTTGCCTTCCTGATTCATTTGGGGAGGTTTTTTATTTTCGGAGCGGCAGCCTGCCTGTGTTGGGCTGTAGACTTTCAGGCATTGGCAGCCTATGGTTTTGGGATTGCAGGTTTTACAGCTGCAGCAGTAGTGACCAGTATTCATGAACTGTTCCGGATTCCGTCTTCTGAATTTAAAACAGAGAATAAAGTATGTGAAAACAAAAAGGAGGCGGTAGAATGATAAATTTCGACGAATTAGGTCCTCGTATTATTTTCAGTATAGCCGATGGAAAAATACTGATTTCTGAGAGCACTGTGCTCGGCCTTCTTATCGCGGCTGTGTTGGCTGCAGCAGGGATTTGGCTGGGCAGCGGACTGAAAACTGTTCCAAAGGGGAAACAGATTATTGCGGAGGCTATAGTCGATTGGATTTATAGGTATACCAGGGAAAATATGGGAGAAGAAAATGAACACTTTGCACCTTATATTGGCTCTGTCTTTGCGTTTATTCTCTGCGGCAGCGCAATGGGACTGATTGGTGCCAGACCGATTACGGCTGACCTGAATGTAACCTTTGCGCTTTCAGGAATGACCTATATACTGATTCAGTATAATAGTCTTTGTAAATTGGGTGTAAGGGGACGTCTGCACGAAATGTGCGATCCGTATCCGTTTATGTTCCCGCTGAAAATATTGGAAGATATTACACTTCCGGTTTCTATGGGGATGCGTTTGTTCGGTAATATTCTCGGCGGCATGATTGTAGTTGAATTATGGATGCAGTTGATGGAATATTTAAGCGGATTTCTGACAGAAGTTCCTTTTTTACGGGCAGTAACCGTACTGCCGCTGAATGGTTTTTTTGATATGTTTGAGCCGGTAGTGCAGACGTACATCTTCACGATGCTGACAATGGTTTTTTTGCAGTCAGCCATGACGGGCGCTGCAGAAGCGGTGAATCGAGCGAAAGAATAATGTAGTTATTTCGCAGAAGGAATATAAAAATTTATAAAAAACGGAGGTAGCAAAATGGGTATGATAGCAATTGGAGCAGGTATTGCAATTGGACTTGCAGCATTAGGTATTGGTATCGGACAGGGCTTCGGCCTCGGAAAAGGTTTGGAGGGTATTTCAAAGCAGCCGGAGGCAGATAATAAGATACGTACTACAATGATTGTAGGTATGGCAATTATGGAGACTATCGGCGTTCTCTCTTTTGTTATTGCGATTATGATGGTAAGTAAACTTTAGTTTTGCAGGAAATGGAAGGAGTCGGATGAACTATGAAAATGGTACAGCCGCTGCTGAGCTTTAATTGGAATCTGGTGTTTACTGCAGTTACGGTAATTGTATTATATCTGATTTTGAAACACTTTTTCTTTGAAAAGGTGCATCAGTTTATGATTGATAGGGAAAAAAATGTGCAGGCGTCTTTAGATCATGCAGAAGAGGTAAACCGAAATGCGGAGGAGCAGAAGCTGCTTTATGAGGCAAAAATGGCGGGAGCTGAAGCAGAAAGCCGCCAGCTTCTCAAGGCAGCCCGTGACGAGGCGAAGGTGCAGGCAAAAGAAATTATCGATGACGCAGGGCAGAAAGCCAGAGATATGATAGAGCATTCACAAAAAGAAATTAGACGGGAGCAGTTTAATGCAAGAAAGGAGCTGCAGGAAGAAGTCGGTTCCCTTGCAATTCTGGCTGCGGAAAAAATTCTGGAAAAGGATCTTACAGAGCAGGACCATGAAGAACTGGTGAATAAAATCATCGAGGAGGCGGATGCAAAGCCATGGAGTTAATGACTGCAATGGTTTACGGGAAAGCGCTTTTTGACGCTGCCGTTGAACTGGATAAAATCGATGAAATCAGAGAAGAAATTGACACCATTGATATAATTTTGAAGCGGGAGCCTGAATTTGTCAGCCTGCTTTGCAGTCCGGCAATTCCGGCCGCGAAGAAAAAAAACATGCTCCGCAGCGTTTTTGAAGGAAAAGTGTGTCAGGAGGTCTTGTCTTTCTTATTTATCCTGATTGACAAAGGCAGAATGACACATTATCACAGAATTGTAAGAGATTATCTGAAACGGATGGATACTTACAGAGAACAGGCTTACGGGAAAATTTACTCTGCAAGACCTCTTAGTGAGGCGCAGCTTACTAAATTTGAAGAAGAAACCGGGGCTTTGCTTCGGGAAAAAGTGCAGCTTAAAAACAAAGTCGATCCAAGTCTTCTGGGCGGTGTAAAAATCATGGTTGACGGTAAACTGATTGACGCATCTCTGCGGTCGCAGCTGAAAGCTTTGGAAGACAAGATGAAAAAGTTATAGAAGGGAGGGAAACCTCTATGAATTTAAGACCTGATGAAATCAGTGCTCTTATTAAAGAACAAATTAAGAATTACAGCAAACAGCTGGAAATTTCCGATTTCGGTACAGTTATGCAGGTTGGCGACGGTATTGCGCGCGTATATGGCCTGAGTCGCTGTATGTCGGGAGAACTTTTGGAATTTCCGGGAGAAACCTACGGCATGGCGCTGAACCTGGAAGAAGATAACGTAGGCGCAGTCATTTTAGGTTCCGACCGGGAAATCGGGGAAGGAGATATTGTAAAACCTACCGGCACAGTGGCAGATGTACCGGTGGGGGAAGCTATGATTGGCCGTGTTGTCGATGCATTGGGTCACCCGATTGACGGAAAAGGGGCGATTGAGACAACTGATTTTCGACCGATTGAATTTCCTGCGCCGGGTGTTTTGCAGCGAAAATCTGTAAATGAACCGCTGCAGACCGGCATCAAGGCCATTGATGCTATGATGCCGATTGGCAAAGGACAGCGCGAGCTGATTATTGGAGACCGGCAGACCGGTAAGACTGCGATTGCTGTAGATACCATTTTAAATCAGAAGGACAAAGATGTTATCTGCATCTATGTTGCAATCGGACAGAAAAAATCTACCGTGGCGCAGCTGGTTCAGATGCTTGAAAGCAGAGACGCGATGAAATATTCAATCGTCGTATCTGCAACAGCAAGTGAAGTTGCGCCGTTGCAGTATATTGCACCTTATTCAGGGTGCGCGATTGCAGAGTATTTTATGTATCAGGGAAAGGATGTCCTGATTGTATATGACGATTTATCGAAGCATGCAGTAGCCTACAGAGCGATGTCTCTGCTTCTTCGCAGACCGCCGGGAAGAGAAGCTTATCCGGGAGATGTATTCTACCTGCACAGCAGACTTTTGGAACGGGCTGCACGTCTTTCTGACGAGCTGGGCGGCGGCTCTATTACAGCACTTCCGATTATTGAAACACAGGGAGGCGATGTTTCTGCATACATTCCGACCAACGTAATTTCTATTACAGACGGTCAGATTTTCCTGGAGAGCGAGCTCTTTTTCTCGGGGCAGCGGCCGGCTATCAATGCCGGAATTTCAGTATCCCGTGTAGGCGGCAATGCGCAGATTAAGGCGATGAAAAAGGTTTCCGGAAAGATAAAGCTGATGCTTGCGCAGTATCGAGAGCTGCAGACTTTTTCTCAGTTTGGGTCCGATGTGGACGCTATGACCAAAAAGCAGTTAGAGCATGGAAAAATTCTGATGGAGATTCTCAAGCAGGGACAATATGGGCCTGTGGATGTAGCCCATCAGGTCATGATTTTGTATGCGGCGTCGGGAGGCTTTCTTGACGATGTAGAGACAGAAGAAATCAAATCTTTTGAAAAACAGTTTTATCATTATATGGATGATCATTTCCCGGAGATTGGAAAAGAGATTCACCGGACCGGGGATTTCAGTGCTGAGACAGAGGCTTTACTGAAAAAGGCAATACTGGAGTTTAAAAAGGCAGGTTTTGTTCATGGCTGAGCAGATGCAGAATATCCAGAGAAGGATGAAAAGTATTGGGAGTACTGAGCGGATTACCAATGCCATGAAGCTGGTTTCTGCTGCAAAACTCCGGAAGGCGAAGGCAGTATTTGAAAGTTCAAGAATGTATCTGGGGCGTCTTCTTTCAGATATTCAGGGAACGATGGAGGACGTAGAAGATATTCCGAGCCTATATCTTGCAGGAAGCAGACCGGTGAAAAAAAAGTGTTATATTTTGATTACCAGCAGTAATGGACTCTGCGGAAGTTTTAACGGCAATGTAATCAGAACGATGTCGGAACAGCTTGAAGCGCACAGAGATGATTACAGAAATATTCGTTTGGTTGCAATTGGCTCCAAAGGAAAAGAGTTTTTTGCCTGTCACGGGGCGGAAATTCTGATGGAGCATGACGCGCCTGCAGACACTGTAAGCTTTGAAGAAACCAGAGAAATCAGCACACCGCTGTTAGAACTTTATAAAGAGGGAGAAATCGACGAGATTGATATTGTTTATACTTCCTATATCAACACGCTGCGGCAGGAGGTTGTGGTAAAGAAGGTTCTTCCTGTAGAGGTCAGTCCGAAACAGCAGGAGCAGCAGACGCACAGATTTGTGGAATATGAACCTTCTGCAGAAAAGGTATTCAGCTATTTGATTCCAAAGTATATTGAACTGCTGATTTTCAGCGCATGTATTGAATCCGCCGCCTGTGAATATGCGGCAAGGCGTACTGCAATGGAAAATGCAAACGATAATGCAAAGGACATGCTGGCCGAGCTGCAGCTTGCATATAATCATGCAAGACAGGCGGAAATTACGGATGAAATTATAGAAATCGTTGCGGGTTCTGAAGCCCAGCGATGAGTAAACGAGGTGATTTGCAAGTGAACAAGGGAACCATACATCAGATTATCGGCCCTGTTATAGATATCAAATTCAGTCCGGAGGAGATGCCGGAGTTACTCAATGCCATAGAGATTGAAGCGGAAGGAAAGAAAATTGTTGCAGAGGTGCATCAGCATATCGGCGATGATGAGGTGCGGTGTGTTGCGCTGTCTTCAACCGACGGTCTAGCAAGAGGTATGGCTGCATTTGATACCGGAAAGCCGATTCAGGTACCGGTAGGCAGAGAAGTGCTGGGAAGATTATTTAATGTTTTAGGCGATCCGATTGATGAGAAAGGACCGGTTGTAACGGAGAGTAAAAGCTCGATTCATCGTCCTGCCCCGGCTTTTGAAGATCAGGATACCGCTTCCCAGGTTTTTGAAACCGGTATTAAAGTCATCGACCTGATAGCACCTTACACCAGGGGCGGAAAAGTAGGGTTATTCGGAGGCGCCGGCGTTGGAAAAACGGTTCTGATTCAGGAGTTGATTAACAATATAGCAACTGAACACGGCGGAATTTCTGTCTTTGCAGGGGTCGGCGAAAGAACCCGGGAAGGCAATGATTTATATCATGAGATGACTGAATCAGGCGTTTTAAAAAATACGGCTATGGTGTTTGGTCAGATGAATGAACCGCCGGGTGCAAGGATGAGAGTTGCGCTGACGGGGCTTACGATGGCAGAATATTTTCGCGACAGAGAAAAACAGGATGTACTGTTATTTATAGATAATATTTTCCGGTTTACGCAGGCAGGCTCCGAAGTGTCCGCATTACTGGGACGTGTGCCTTCTGCGGTTGGATATCAGCCGACGCTGGCAACAGAAATGGGAGCGCTGCAGGAGAGGATAACTTCTACGAAAGAAGGCTCTATTACCTCGGTACAGGCGGTGTATGTGCCTGCTGACGACCTGACAGACCCTGCGCCGGCAACGACTTTTGCGCATTTGGATGCAACGACGGTTTTGTCTCGTTCTATTACAGAGCTGGGCATTTATCCTGCGGTAGACCCTCTGGCTTCCAGCTCTCGTATTCTGGACCCGCTGATTCTCGGAGAGGAGCATTATGAAGTTGCAAGAGGCGTGCAGCAGGTTTTACAGAAATATAAGGATTTGCAGGACATTATTGCAATTCTTGGCATGGATGAGCTTTCGGAGGAAGATAAGCTGACAGTTTCAAGAGCCAGAAAAATTCAGAGATTCCTGTCTCAGCCGTTTTCTGTTGCGGAGCAGTTTACCGGCATGAAGGGCAAATATGTGCCGATTTCCGAGACTGTCAGGGGTTTTAAAGAAATTCTGGAGGGGAAACATGATGAAATTCCGGAATCTATGTTCCTGTTTGCCGGCGGAATTGACGATGTAGCTGCAAAATACGAGGCAGAGAAGGAGAAAATCCATGAGTAGCGGAAGGAGGAGCGTAAAGCTTGAAATCATTACGCCCAGAGAGATGTTTTACACAGGACAGGTGGAAATGCTGTCTGTGCCTACAGTCAGCGGACAGGAGGGTTTTATGGCCGGTCATATCTGGTGTGTAAAACTGCTGACGGCAGAAGGTGATGTGAAAATCCGGGAAGCGGGCGCCAGTCAGTTGAAAACCGCAGTGATTCACGGCGGATATGTGGATATCAAAGATGATTTTATTGTTTACACCGACGGTGCAGAATGGAAAGAATAAGAAAAAAGCGTACAGATTTTCTGTACGTTTTTTCTTTATAAAATCATTTCGTTTCTTTATGAAATCATTTCGTTTGAGACTTTCGCGGGGCGGAAAAGTATGATATACTTATTCTGTATATTTGGGCAAAAGGAGGAAAAACAGATGATGACATTCTTAAAAATTATATTCTGTATTCTGCTTTGCAGCCCGCTTGCTTACGGCGCCGCATATCTTTTTACAAAGATTGTGGATGAAGCGACGAAAAAAAGCCAGGAGTAGAGAATGAAAAGAGGACTTTTTATTACCATAGAGGGCCCTGACGGCTCGGGAAAATCGACGCAGATTGCATATCTGAAGCACTTTTTTGAAGAAAAGGGTATTCCTTGTGTTTTTACAAGGGAACCGGGCGGTACGGCAATCAGTGAGAAGCTCAGAACGATTATACTGGACAGAGAAAACAGTGAAATGTGCGCTATGGCGGAGGCGCTGCTTTATGCGGCCAGTCGGGCGCAGCATGTGGAAGAGCTGATTAAACCGGCGCTGGAGGAAGGCAAGGTTGTGGTCTGCGACCGCTTTATTGATTCCAGTATTGCATATCAGGGATTTGGACGGAATCTGGGCGATTCGGTGCGGATTATCAATGAACAGGCTGTAGGCGGATGTATGCCTGATGTGACTTTTTTGATGAAACTGGCTCCGGAGATCGGAAAGTCGAGGATTGCCAAAGATGCGCAGGATCGGTTGGAGCAGGAAAAAATAGATTTTCATAAGCGGGTTTACGAAGGATATCGGGAGCTTGCGAAGATTTATCCGGAGCGGTTTGTGCAGATTGATGCAGGCAGGGAAAAAGAAGATATCAGAAAGGAAATCCTGTCCTATATTGAAAATATTTTGGAAGGCAGTGGATTATGTCGCTGAGGAACTATAAAGAATTTGGGAAGCTGACAGCAAGAATCGAAAGGGCGGTTGCTGCCGGAAATATTTCTCATGCTTATATTGTCGAAGGGGACAGCTGTATTGATAAGAAAAGCTTTGCTAAAGACTTTGTAAAAGCTGTTCTGTGTCCGGAAAATCCGGGAACCGGCTGTGATTCTTGTGTAACATGCAGAAAAATTGACCATGATAATTATGAGGATTTATATACAATCTGTGCAGACGACCTGTCGCTGAAGGATGCGGAAGTCGCCGCGCTGCAGGAAAAATTGAAGAACAAGCCTTCGGGCAGCAGAAATATCGCGATTATAGAAGATGCGGATACGATGACAGTAAGGGCGCAGAACCGTCTTCTGAAGACGCTGGAGGAGCCCGCTGCGGGAACGGTCATCATTCTTCTTTCAGAGAATACAGAGAACCTTCTTCCTACGATTACCTCAAGGTGTATTATTTACCGCATCGGCAATTATGTCGCTGCAGGCGATGCCATAGACCTTTCGGGCGCTGAGGATATATTGAATATGATTACGGAAGGTGCGTATTTCTGTGATTTAAAAGATAAGCTTACGGGGATTGTGAAGGACAGGAAAGAAGCTTTTCGGCTTTTGGACGGTCTTGAGAGGCTGTATCGCCGGTATTTGACTGAAGATGAACCGCAGGCTCTTCGAAGAGCGAAAATGATTTCGGATATCAGATATATTGAAGAAGCAAGAAGAGATTTACTTGCCAATGTAAATTATAAATATGCACTCAGGAATTTAATTCTGAAAATTGGAGGATAACAAGATGGTAAAGGTAGCTGGAGTAAAATTTAAAAATGCCGGCAAAGTATATTATTTCGACCCGGATGATCATCAGGTGGAGCCGGGAGACTTTGTTATTGTAGAGACGGCCAGAGGATTGGAATTTGGAACGGTTTCCATGGAGATTACAGAGGTTTCCGATGACGAAGTCGTGCAGCCGCTGAAAAAGATTATTCGTGCCGCAGATGAGGATGATATTAAACGCCACGAAGAAAACGAAAAGAAAAAGGACAAAGCGCTGAAGCTGTGTCAGGAAAAAATAGATAAACACGGCCTCGAAATGAAGCTGATTGATGTGGAATATACATTTGATAATAACAAGATTATTTTCTACTTTACTGCTGATGGAAGAGTGGATTTCAGAGAACTGGTGAAGGATTTGGCGGGAGTTTTCAAAATGAGAATCGAACTGCGTCAGATTGGGGTGCGTGACGAGGCAAAAATGCTGGGCGGCATCGGTTCCTGCGGAAAGAGTCTGTGCTGCAGCACTTGGCTTTCTGATTTTGAGCCGGTTTCCATCAAAATGGCAAAAGTTCAGAATCTGTCTCTGAATCCGACTAAAATTTCCGGTATCTGCGGCAGACTGATGTGCTGTCTTAAATACGAAAACGATGTTTATATGGAACTTCGCAAGGGAATGCCGGATACGGGAGAAAAGGTAAAAACTGCAGACGGTATGGGTAAAGTGGTTGAGACCAATATTCTGGAAAGCAAGGTTAAAGTCAGACTGTATATCGGAGAGAAAGACGATGACGGACAGGAGAAGCTGGGCACCGATATTTACACATATAAAAAGGAAGAGATTAAGCGTCTGGGTCATAAAAAACACGGTCAGCGGACCAGCAGCAAGGATCTTCTGGAGGAAGTTGAGGAAGAATATCTGGATGAGCTGAAAGCTCTGATTAAGGAGTAGCTATGGAACTTCGTCTGGATGATACGGGCTTCGGCGGGCTGGAAATTTTTCAGCAGCCGGAGGAATTCTGCTACGGTATTGATGCGGTGCTTCTTGCAGGGTTTGCTGCCGCGGGAGCTGCGGCAAAGGGCGCCGGGAAAGTTTCTGGAGATGGTGCAGTACGGTCGTATTCTTCTGCATGTTTAAATTTCCGCATTATGGATTTAGGGACAGGAACAGGAATTATTCCTTTAATCCTCAGCCATAAAACAGAGGCAGGTTATATCGGCGGTGTCGAAATTCAGGAAAATTCTTTTCGCCTTGCAGAACAAAATGCGGCGTATAACGGCCTTTCGGACAGGCTTCATTTTTTCCATCGGGATGTATTTGACTTTGCTGCCGAAGGAACAGAGGATGAATCGCTCTGCGGTCAATTTGACCTTGTAACTTCCAATCCCCCGTATACTGCGGGAAACTGCGGAATTGAAAGCGCAAACAGGGCAAAGGCCATTGCGCGCCATGAAACAAGCGCGACCCTTTCTGATTTTATCGCGGCGGCTTCAAGGCTTCTCAAGTTCAGAGGCGATTTTTATATGGTACACAGACCGTCCAGGCTTGCAGATATCTGCGAAAACTGCCGAAAGTACGGTTTAGAGCCCAAAGAAATGTGTTTTGTCAGCGGAAAGCCGATGGAAAAGCCCAATATTCTTCTGGTACATTGCGTAAAGGGCGGAAACAGTGAGCTCAGAATCCTGAAACCTTTGAGTGTACACACTGAAAACGGGGATTATTCTGAGGAAATACTGAAATTATACGAAAAAAGATGATAAAATTGTTGCTATTTTATGGAAAAAACGGTATAATGCTCCATAGATGAGGGGCGAGGAGGTTCGGAAATGATAACAATTGATGTAAAAGCTGCACTGATTTATCTTTTGCTTGCGGCGCTGATTGTAATGGTGATTTATCTGATTATCATAGCAAAAAATCTGGTGAAGACAATTAAACACACCAATCAGATTCTTGAAGATACAACGGTGATCAGCGGAATTGCCGCAGACAAGGCAAAAGAAATCGATGCGATTATCGGCGATGTGCAGTCGGCTGTTTCCGATGTATCCAAAGCGGTAAAGGGACAGCAGAATTTAATCGGGGCTGTTTCTAACCTTGTGAAGTCTTTCGGTTCTCTGGCTGCGATATTCAATCATGATAAAAACGAAGGGGCAGAGAACGGGAATAAAAAGAAGTAGGTATGAAATCGTACGGTAACAGTAGGAACTGAAGGGAGTTTGTTATGAAAGCAACAGGAATTGTAAGACCGGTAGACGCACTGGGCAGAGTGGTTATTCCGGTAGAATTGAGAAGAAATCTGAATATCAAGACTGAAGATTCACTGGAAATTTTCGTTGATGGTCAGTACATTATGCTGAAGAAATATGAGCCATCCTGCATTTTCTGCGGAGAAGTCAGCGATGTAAGACTGATTCACGGAAAAACTGTCTGTGTAAACTGCATTGAAGAAATGAAGAAACTGTAATACGGAGAAAAAAGCCTGTCTCTGACAGGCTTTTTTTTTCATCTTTAGTTGAAAAAAAGGGGAATCGTTAGTATACTGTTTATATACTGTTTAATAAAAGTTGATGGAGGAGAGAAGTGGCGAAATTTTTAGTTCAAAAGAGCGAGCCATTAAATGGAGAGGTAGTAATCAGCGGAGCCAAGAATGCAGTTCTGCCGCTGATGGCGTCTGCCATACTGGCAGAGGAAAAATGCGAAATCCGTGATGTACCTGCTCTTCGTGATGTAGATGTCATGAAAGAGATTTTAAGGTCTTTGGGTTCGGAGATACACGAGCTGGAAGAATCTGTGATTGAGATAAATACAAAAGAAATCCTGAAAAGTGAAGCAGACTATGATCTTGTGAGCAAGATGCGGGCATCTTTTCTTGTGATGGGACCTCTGCTTGCCAGAACCGGAAGAGCCAAGGTTCATATGCCGGGAGGATGTACTATCGGCGCAAGACCTATTGATCTGCATCTGAAAGGATTTGAGGCTCTGGGCGCGGAAATAATCGTAAAAGATAATTATGTGGAAGCGATTGCAGGACCAGAAGGTCTGGTGGGTGCAAGTATTTATCTGGATTTTCCGAGCGTCGGCGCAACAGAGAATATTATGGCGGCAGCAGTACTTGCCAAAGGTACAACTTATATCGAAAATGCGGCGGAAGAGCCGGAGATTGTCGATCAGGCAAACTTCCTGAATAAGATGGGCGCCAGAATTAAGGGCGCAGGTACAGACACCATCAAGATTGAGGGTGTTGAGCGTCTTCACGGGGCGGAGCATACAGTGATTCCGGACCGGATAGAAACGGGCACTTTTATGCTGGCGGCTGCCATTACCCATGGGCAGATTCTGATTAAGAATATTGTTCCCGATCATGTAAAACCCATTACCGCAAAGCTTAGAGAGTGCGGTGTGACTGTGGAAATGGGTGACGAGGGTATGTATGTGATTGCAGATAATCCGGATCTTGTTGCAACAGACTTAAAAACGCTGCCTTATCCGGGATTCCCAACGGATATACAGTCACCGTTTATGGCATTTCTGACTACGGTAAAAGGCGCCAGCACGGTGATCGAAACTGTATTTGAAAACCGGTTTATGCATGTAGCGGAACTGAATCGTATGGGAGCCAATATTAAGACAGAGGGCAACCGGGCTATGATTCAGGGCGCAAAGAAACTGGAAGGCGCGCAGGTTATTGCGACAGATCTTCGCGCAGGAGCGGCTTTGGTACTGGCAGGTCTTGTGGCAGAAGGTACTACGGAGATTTCCGAGATTTATCATATCGAAAGAGGTTATGAAAAGTTTACGGAAAAATTCAGAGCTCTCGGCGCAAATATTTTCAGAATCGAAGATTAGAAATCAGAACAGAAAAGAAAAGAGTTTTTGACAAACAGTAAGCAGGTGTTTCCCGAAGGTGCAAAGAAGAGATTCTTTACATCTTCGGTTTTTTCTTTTAACAGAAAAGGTGGGAATCATTAGTTTTACAAACAGCTCTGCAAGCGCCGCGGTACCTGAGCAGTTTGCCGCAAGGAAGCTTTGTAAAAGGGAGGGAGCAGGCAGATAAAACCTGCACAGCGATATTCCCATCAGCTATGCCGATTTTCCAAACTTGTAGAAATGCGGGAACGGGCGGATCAATTTGTGTCATATTCTTGCGGCGCGGTAAAAAACCAGCGGACTCGTGCTGTGGTAAAGACAAGACTGCCGAAGTAAAGAAAAGACTGCTGAAGTAAAGAAACAGTTGTGGGAGTAAAGAACAAAGCTGCACCGTCAAAAATCCTATACCGGAAAGAAACTGCACTATTTGGTTTTTGCGCTGACCCGGGTTCCCTGATAGTAGTGAGAGAGGATATCTTCATAGGATTTTCCTTTTTTTGCAAGGCCGTTGGCGCCGTACTGGCTCATACCGACGCCGTGGCCGGAGCCTGCGGTTGTGATCGTAATTTTTTTATTTCCGATAAAAGATATTTTGAAGCGGCAGGAGTAAAGTCCGAGGGCTGTACGGATATCGCTTCCGGAGACTTCTTCTTTGCCGATTCGGACAGTATCTGCCCTGCCGCCTTTCGTTCGGGATATGATACGGATGTTGTTTTTTGTGACTTTACCGAAATGAGCGTCGGGAAGAGTCTTTCTCATTTTTTTTACAAAGGAATTTATTGTCAAAGTACAGGTTTCTTTTTTGTGTGTGGCGCCGGGTTCATAGGAGCTTTTTACACTGACAAGATAGCTGTGAGGAGTTGTAAATACATCCTCTGCATTTTCTGTGGGTCCGGCACTGGAAGAAAAGTACAGTGCGCTGGCAGCCAGCTTTCCTTTTGAGAGAAGAACCTGACCGCAGGTGGATTTTACCGCATTCTTAACTTTCCGGCTGATGTTATCCTCTCTGTATACCTGGCAGTGAACCGAGTCGCAGAGTTTTGTGCCGGCTTTTATTCTTCCCAAAGCATAAGTGCGGCTTGCCACAGCCTGTGCTTTGAGAGCTTCTTTTTCAAAAGAGGAGGGCATTTCCGAAGCAACGACTCCCTGTACATACTTTTCGAAAGGAATGGTTTTTGTCTTTCTCTCTGCTGTAATGTAGACTTTTACTGTTTTCGGAAGTGTTCCTCTGTAAGTTATGCTTTCAGGATCCGTTGTGATTTGCGGAAAGAGCTTGATACAGAAATAGGGAAGCAGAGCTGTAAGTGTAATGATAATTGCAATATAGACCGCGGCGTGACGAAGTTTTACAGTGTAAGCGGCCGGATTTCGAAAGCCTGACACGGACAATTTTCTACGGACAGAAGCAGTTCTTCTTTTTCTTGAGCAGCGCATAGGTTGTTCCTCCTTGCATTCAGTGTATGCGTATATGGACAAAATAGACGCAAAAGTATATAATTGAAGGGACAAAGTTTTATTGAAATGAAAGGAACTTGAATATGGCTGATATTAAATTCCTCGAGCTGCTTTCCAAGGATTATCCGAATATCAAAGCAGCGACTGCTGAGATTATCAACCTCAGCGCGATTCTTGCGCTGCCGAAAGGCACGGAATACTTTTTAAGCGATCTTCACGGTGAACATGAAGCTTTTATTCATATGCTGAAAAGCGCTTCCGGCACAGTGAAAAGTAAAATTGACGAGCATTACGGAGGGATTCTCAGTGAGAGCGACAGAGAAGATCTGGCGGCTCTGATTTACAATCCGCAGGCAGAGATGGCGCGCCGCAAAAAAAGCGAAGCGGATTTTGACAAGTGGTGTATGACTGTAATATATCGTTTGGTAACAATCTGTAAATCTGTTTCGACTAAGTATACCCGCTCAAAAGTGCGCCGCAGACTGCCCAGATATCTTGATTATGCTATGGACGAACTGCTTCATGCCGACGACGAGGAGAATCGTCTGCATTATTATGATGCTATTATCAAGACTGTGGTGGAAAGCGGAATTGCGGAGGATTTTATCATTGAAATGGCGGATGCCATCAGCAATCTGGCAGTGGATTACCTGCACATCATCGGGGATATTTTTGACAGAGGACCGCACCCGGATACGATACTGGATTTTCTAATGGATTATCACGATGTGGATTTTCAGTGGGGAAATCACGATATCGTCTGGATGGGAGCAGCGACGGGAAACTGGGCTTGCATTGCCAATATCCTGAGAATGAATATCAGCTACAACAATTTTGATATGCTGGAGTACGGCTATGGTATCAATTTAAGACCGCTGGCTTCTTTTGCAGAGCGTATCTATGGAGATGATCCGTGCGATTTTTTTCAGCCGCATATTCTGGAACGCAATCAGTATGACCAGATTGAAGAGCCGCTGGCAGCCAAGATGCACAAAGCTATTGCTGTTTGTCAGTTTAAGGTGGAGGGACAGCGGATTATGGCGCACCCCGAATACCATCTTGAAAATCGCTTGCTGCTGGATAAGATCAACTGGGAGGACGGCACAGTAAATGTTGAGGGGACCGTTTATCCGCTGAGAGATACCAATCTTCCTACGGTGGATTCTGCCGATCCTTATAAGCTGACGGAGGAGGAAGAAGAAGTGATGAATTCTCTGGAAGCTTCCATCCTCAATTCGGAAAAACTCCAAAAACACATCCGTTTTCTTTACAGCCACGGCGCCCTCTATAAAAAGATAAACGGAAATCTTCTGTATCACGGATGTATTCCGATGACTGAAGACGGTGATTTTGAAGAGGTGGAAATCAATGGAGAATCTTTTAAGGGCAAGGCTCTGATGGATTATCTGGACAGAGAAGTGCGTAAAGCCTATTTTTCGCCGGATGAATCGGAGGAAGTGGGCCGTATGGGTGACCTGATGTGGTATCTGTGGCTGGGCGGCAATTCGCCTCTGTTCGGTAAGGAGAAGATGACGACTTTCGAGCGGCTGTTTATTGCCGACAAAAAAGCACATAAGGAGCCTACCAGACCGTATTATAAACTGATTAAAGAGAAAGCTCCGTGCGAAAAGATTCTGATTGAGTTCGGACTGGACCCGAAGCGCTCGAAGATTCTCAACGGTCATGTACCTGTAAAAATCAAGGACGGCGAATCTCCGATCAAAGGCGGCGGTCTGTTGTATGTTATTGACGGAGGAATTTCAAAGGCCTACCAAAAGCAGACCGGAATTGCAGGCTATACCTTTATCTTTAACTCCAGATTTATGGCTCTTGCCGAGCATAAGCCTTATAAACCGCTGCAGCCGGACGGAACTCAGGAATTTCAGTCACCGGAGGTAAAAACGGTGGAAGTGCTTCCGGCTCGTATGCTGGTCATCGATACAGATCAGGGCATTGAGCTTCAGGAACAGGTGGACAATATGAAACGGCTGGTAGAAGCTTATCGGAAAGGACTTCTGAAGGAAAAATATTGAGGCTGAAAGAAAAATACCGAAGCCGAAAAGAAAATATTGAGGCTGAAAGAAAAATACCAGAGCCGAAAAGAAAATATTGAGGCTGAAAGAAAAATACCAGAGCCAAAAGGAAAAATATTAAAGCCGAAACGACTGAAATCATTTGACGATAAAGACGATTGGGAGATACCTGAAGAAATCGGGTATCTCTTTCTTTTTTACAAAGGCAGGGCAGGCTTTCCGCAGGATTGTTTTCGGTTTTTCTTTTGGCGTATCCGGAGTTTTCCGGCAGTTTTCCGTCGCTTTTTCGGAAAAGTTTCTCTGTACAACGGGTACAAAAAGTGATATATTAAAAAACGGATGGCATTCTGAAAGAAGCTATACTGCAGATTTATATATTTTTTATCCGCCGGAGGGCTGTATCTTAAGGAGCGGCACTGACGGCAGCAGAGAGTTCTGTCTTATCACTGTCTCTGAAAAGGAGTGTGATAGGTATGAGAGCAGGTTTTATCGGAGCCGGCAAAGTCGGCTTTTCACTGGGTAAATATCTTTCGGTGCACGGCATCGAAATCAGCGGCTACTGCAGCCGCAGTGCTGCTTCGGCAAAAGAGGCGGCCGAGTTTACACAGAGCAGATATTATACAGATATAGAAGAAATTACGAAAGACAGTGATACCCTGTTTATCACCGCGCCCGACGGCGCAATCGGTGAGATATGGGATGACATGCGTAATCTGCCTATAAGAGATAAGAATATATGTCATTGCAGCGGTTCGATTCCATCGACCGTTTTTTTTGATGCTGAAAGCAGAGGCGCGTACCGCTATTCAGTACATCCGCTTTATGCAGTCAGCAGCAGGTATGATTCCTGGAAAAATCTTGAAAACGCATATTTTGCGGTTGAGGGGAGCAGCGCTCATCTGCCGCAGCTGCGGTCTGTGTTTGAAAATGCAGGAAACCGGGTTGTCGTCATAGACCCCGGCTGCAAAATTCTTTACCATACCGCAGCGGTTATGGTAAGCAATCAGATTGCAGCACTTGCGGATATGGGTACAGTCCTTCTCGGAAAGTGCGGGTTTTCAAGAGAAGAGGCCGAGGCAGCTTTAGCGCCGCTTATCGCGGGCAATGCTGCCAAGGTGGCAGAAAAGGGCGTGGCGGAAGCGCTGACGGGACCTGTGGAACGCGGAGATGAAAAGACAGTTGCAAAACACCTTCGGGCGCTTGCAGAATTTGCAGAGGAGGACGAAACCGGGCGGGATATTTTTGCTGCCTACAGGACCCTTTCCGCACAGCTGATCAGAATTGCCGAAAGAAAACATCCGGACAGGAACTATCAGAAGTTGGAAAAGGAGTTAGGAAAATGAGAAACACAGTATCAACAATGCGGCAGCAGAAGGCAGACGGTGATAAAATCACGATGCTGACAGCATATGATTATTCTACCGCAAAGCTTATGGACGAAACCGGCGTCAATGCGATTCTGGTCGGTGATTCTCTGGGAATGGTTATGCTGGGCTACGAAGATACCCTTTCTGTTACGATGGAGGATATGATTCACCATACGGCAGCAGTGGCAAGAGGCGCAGAGAATGCTCTGGTGGTCGGGGATATGCCGTTTATGAGTTATCAGACTTCTGTCTATGATGCGGTAGTTAACGCAGGACGGCTGATGAAAGAGGGGAGATGCCATGCAGTTAAGCTGGAGGGCGGTGCGGCTGTATGCCCGCAGATTAAGGCAATTACGGAAGCATCTGTTCCGGTGATGGCGCATATCGGTCTGACACCGCAGTCTGTCAACGCCTTCGGGGGCTTTAAGGTACAGGGGAAAAGTGAAGAAGATGCCCGAAGATTGATTGAAGAGGCAAAGGCTGTGGAAAAAGCCGGTGCGTTTGCTGTAGTGCTGGAATGTGTTCCTGCAAAGCTGGCGGCACTGATTACGGAAAGTATTTCAATTCCGACTATCGGCATCGGAGCAGGGGCAGGCTGTGACGGGCAGGTTCTGGTTTATCAGGATATGCTGGCTCTGTTTTCCGACTTCAAACCAAAGTTTGTAAAGCATTTTGCAAATGCGGGAGAAGTGATGCGGCAGGGATTTGCAGAATATATCCGGGAAGTGAAGGCAGGAACTTTCCCTGCCGAAGAACATACTTTTAAGATTTCGGATGAAATCATCAGCAGGTTGTATTAGCGCGGAGGTTGGATATGAGAATTGTAAAGACAATAGAAGAAGTCAGAGCAGAGGTGAAGGCATGGAGAGCAGAGGGGCTTTCTGTGGGACTGGTGCCTACGATGGGATATCTGCATGAGGGGCACAAGAGTCTGATTGACCGAGCAGTAAAGGAAAATGATCGGGTGGTGGTCAGTGATTTTGTCAATCCGACTCAGTTCGGACCCGGTGAGGATCTGGAAAGTTATCCCAGAGATCTTAAGATGGATGCCGCGCTTTGTGAAAAGGCGGGCGCGGCGCTGCTGTTCAATCCGGAACCTTCTGAAATGTATGCAGATGATGCCTGTACTTTTGTGGATATGAACGGTCTGACAGGGGAACTCTGCGGAAAAAGCAGACCGGTGCATTTTCGCGGCGTCTGCACTGTGGTTTCCAAGCTGTTTAATATTGTAACACCGGACCGGGCATATTTCGGTCAGAAGGATGCTCAGCAGCTGGCTGTAATTCGCCGTATGGTCCGTGATTTGAATTTCGGAATTGAGATTGTGGGCTGTCCGATTATTCGTGAAGCGGACGGTCTTGCAAAGAGCTCAAGAAACACTTATTTGAATGATGAAGAGCGGCGGGCTGCGTTGGTGCTTTCACGGGCTGTAAAGCTGGGACAGGATATGGTGCAGAAAGGGGAGAAATCTGTAGATGCGGTTACATCTGCAATGATTAAGTGCATTGAGGAAGAGCCTATGGCGCGGATTGATTATGTGAAAGCCGTCGATGCGGTTTCTGTTGAGCCGGTCAGCGAGATGAAGCCGCCTGTACTGGTGGCAATGGCAGTCTATATCGGAAAGACGAGACTGATCGATAATTTTATTTATGAAGGTTAAAGGAGATTAGGGATGTATCTGGATATGCTGAAGGGGAAAATTCATCGTGCGCAGGTCATACAGGCAGAACTTGATTATGTGGGAAGCATTACGGTGGATTCGCAGCTTTTGGAGGCTGCTGACATTTTGGAATATGAAAAGGTTCAGATTGTGGACATCAATAACGGCGAGCGTTTTGAGACCTATACGATTGCAGGAGATCCGGGCAGCGGCATGATCTGTCTTAACGGGGCAGCTGCACGCTGTGTGCAGAAGGGGGACCGGATTATCATTATGGCATACTGCAAAATGACGCCGGAAGAGGCAGCGAAACACTCACCGAAGGTGGTATTCGTTGATGATGAAAACAGAATTAGCTGTATTACAAATTATGAAAAACATGGTCTTCTAAAAGATATGTAAAGCAGGATATGCATAAGGAAGTTCGGTATTGTTTTGCCGGACTTCCGTGCATAGATTTTTCGGATTTTGATACGGAGGGAACCCGGAAAAAATGATTTTTATTTTTGTTGACAAAATACATTTTTTTCGGTATACTACTATAGTACGATATGCACAGGCATATGCGCTATTAGCTCAATTGGATAGAGTCGCGCACTACGAATGCGAAGGTTGGGGGTTCGAGTCCCTCATGGCGCACCAACAATAAAAGGCAGGTCTATGACCTGTCTTTTATTGTTGGTATGTATATGATGGAGGGAACCCGAACCCAACACTCTCGGCGCTTGCTTCTCCGGTCACTTCGTTTCCTGTGCTGTCCGTTTTGCCAGATCAGGCAAGCTTAGGGCAAAATGCAAAAGGGCAGAGGCGTGAAGCGAGGCGGGTCTGCAGAGCGGCGAACACAGGGATCTTAAAAAATGTGATAAAACTTCGTATTTGACATATAGAGTGTATTTTGGAACAGATTGTGTCGGAGCCTCTAAAGTTGAAGAATGGAAAATGACACAATCTTGGTTTTTTTTTGAGATATATGTCATATTTGAATGTTAAATGATGTTTGATATAGAATAATATGGATGAGAAATGAGATTTTGAATAGTGGACTGTACTATTATATGACTTTAGAATCTTTCGCTAACAACAGAAAAAATGTTTTTTTGACATAAAACGCAAAATAGAGTATCAGTTGTGTCATTTGCGTCGGTTACTCTTTTAAAAGGCTGACACTATTGGCAGTATTTTTCAGTTTGTGTGTCATTTTTTAATGGAAAGGTTAGAAAAAGGAGATGTGTGGACGCTTGCACGGAACGAGGTGTTCTTTGTGTTGCTGATTTTGAAGGGAGAATCCTAACAGCAGAAGACTATGAAAAGAAGTGGATTAGTTGGTGCAAAAGTATGCATCAAGAAAGAATTGGTATATAGTTTCAATAAAAAGCTGTAATAATTATATACTAAGACTTCCCACACCTATTAGGTGTGTTGAACCTTGAAAATTCAATAT
>CALBGO010000063.1 GCA_937894585.1 uncultured Eubacterium sp. | reverse complement strand
GACGCTGGCCCGCACCGGCACACACAGCGACTTGTTCGGCAAATAAACAGTCTGACGCCGTATGGGGAAATCTATACGACGGTTTTTCTGTGTGCAAAAGGATGTCTCGTGAAGCGCGACGCACTTGACAAGGGGGGCGGGCAAAAAGGTATTCCTTATCGCTCCGTCCCCCGGTCTTGAGACTTGTTCTATTCCTTCGTTTTTAATTTATGAAAAGTTTAATACTATATCTAGTCTTTCATAACTATCTACTATTCAACTCTGATAAATATACATATAACCTATCTATCGCATATTGAAATTGTTCTGTTTGTATAGCTAAAGAAATACGTATCTAATAATTATCCTTTTCCACATCTTTAATTGTAAAGCCCGACTCAGTAAAAACTGCGATTCTTGTCTTCTCCAAAACTTCTCTACAAAAATCAAGTTCACTAATATTATGACAAGGTCTAAGTTTAATCAAATAATTAAACCCTGCATCCATCTGTGTCATATCCTCTATAAACGGATCTAATCTTTCCTCAAGATATGTTTTGTTTATATGAAATACTCTTTCCTGTGAAACTCGTTCTTCTTTATATTTCAAATATTCTTTGACTAATCGTTCCTCCGTTAGTTTTTTCACATAACTCCTTATTTCTCGAGAACATAAAGGGGTTGTAGCAAAAAACATTTTTTTGTAACACCGAATAATTCTCAGCTGTTCTTTTTCGGATTGACCAAATTGTTCACTCATATGCAGACAACGAAACAACATTGTAAACCATACGGCAATAGCAGGTATATTCGGAGGATTCATAATTGCGACCTGCTTTAACCTAATAAATTGCATTAAATCGTAGTCACCTGCAAGATAACCTATTCTTAAACCCGGAACTCCTTCAGTCTTTGAAAGCGAATTAACAATAATGCAATTCTCCTGCATTTTATGTTCAAGAATATGAGCCTCCGGAACAATTACTTTATCCTCTGACATGATAATATTGCAAACACAATCAAAAATACAATGTAATCTCTTTTCACGCAGCATTCCCATAATCCGATCCAATTCATCATCTGTATATCTCTCTCCAGATGGATTACTTGGGTATGAAAAAACAATAACATCGGACTCATATTTTTCAATATCATGTACTAATTCTTCTACTGTTGGAATATCTCGCCCTTGCAAGGCTGAACGGCTCTCTCTTATTTCAAAGCCATAGCATTTTCCCAATGTTACATAAAGGGGATAAGTCATTCCTACCAGAAGTATTCGCTTTCTCCCTATAGACTGTAGATATGCAAGTGCAAGATCTGCAGCCTGACTTGCACCAACAGTCATACATATGTCAAGATCAGCTTTAAGAAAAATATCCCCTTGTGAATATAAAAATCTTTCATATAGCTTTACCGCATATTTTACAGTTTGAAACCCATATAATGACGTATACTGTTGATAAAGAAAACCTTCATCAATCTCTTTTTTCATTGTTTCTCTCCATATTACTGGGATTGGAAGAAAATTGACTCCCGACGATAATTCTATATAATCCTCTTTCATCGGAAGATTAAATATCTCAGAATGAATTTTAAACTGCTCGGATAAAAAATCATTCGGATCGCGGATTTCGTCATACTCTATTTTTGAATGAACATCATGCATTCTATCAACCTCTATTTTCCATTATGCTAATTTTCTTGTTATTTATTCTATATATGTAGTCTCCAATCTCCATAAGACTTTTTTTATGTGTAATAACTATAACAGTCTTATCTTTTAAATTCTTAATTGTATCAAAGATAATTCGTGCTGTATCTTCATCTAAAGCCGATGTCGGTTCATCAAAAATAATAATCGGTGCGTCCTTCAACAATGCTCTGGCAATCATTAAACGCTGACGTTGTCCCCCGGAAAGATTATACCCTCTGGTGCTAGAATATAAATAGTACAAGTCAAAATGAGAATTCCTTATACGAAAAATCATGGTACAATGTAGGTACCGCACTGAAGGAGGATCTCATTATGGCAATGGGTTCCTGTCATCTGCTCATCTAAAGCGACTGTAAAAGTTCCTTTCAATTTATCAGTAACTTTTACATCTATCCAGTTGCTGCTGTCATCCAAATTGTACTGAATATATGCAAGATCCTGTTTTTCCTGTTGAAAACCCCAAGATACCGAAAGTTCTTTACTTCCACTGTCCATCTTCACGCCAACGATTGGCTTTTCCATCGGCTTTGCGATTGTAATGTCATGCCATACAGTCTCAGTGTTTCCGACTTTATCTTCTATCGTAAGCTTCAGACAATAACTGCCGTTCTCATAGGCTTCCGCATCAAAATCCACAATTTTCTTGATGCTGCTGTTTGTATAAAGGTCCTTCACCTTCTCGCCGGGATTATCCTTTGTCCCTTTATAGATGGACAATGCGCTGGATGCAATACCGCTATGCGCATCATTCACGCTTGCTGTGATTTTTGCCAGAGAAGTAATTTCAGCAGTTTCATTTCCATAAGGAACATCTGTTACATGAATGCTTCCTGTCGGAGCTGTCGCATCGATATTAAAACTCTTGCTGATATATCCCAGATTTCCCGCTTTATCAAATACCCAAAAGTATAAAGTATATGTTCCTGATGCAGAAACCGCACTTTGCGGAATAGAAAATGAAACCCGATAAGATCCATCTGAATTAGAATGTACTGTGCTTGAAGATAAGCTGACTCCAACCTGACTGTCATTCGGTCCGTATAAACTATAACTCAGATCAGAAGCGGTAATCACATCTTCATCAAAGATTTTATCTGCTGTTACGGTAACATTTCCCGGTTTCACATAACCTGATGCATCAGAAGTTCCCCCAATCGAAACACTTAGTGTATCAATCGTTGGTTCTCCATTTTCCTCAATTACTACAGAGCTGCCCTTGCCTGTACCGGTTACACCTGCAGCACTGACACCTCTAATAAATACTTTATAGTTACCTGTTTCCCAGGTATCGCTGCCTGGAAGAACTACACTGCCGGAACTGGCTAGACTAACTGACAGCGTAGTATATGGCACATAAGCATATTTTACTTGATTCCATTCATCATCATAAGATGCCACCCTGTATTGTATGGATTTCAGTTCTCCTGCCACAAGTCCCGACCAACTTGCTGTAATCTTATGCCCTTCCGGACATGGATTCGGTGAGAAAGAAACGCTGGTCGGCGTTGTTGGTTTATCCTTGGAAATTGTTACAATCGGGCTTCTTTTTCCTGTGCCGTTCACACCCGACGCACTGACACCCCGAATATATATGCCATACCTTCCCTGTGGGAAACTACTGCTGTTTGGAATCGTTGCGGTGCCTGAAGATTTTGCGGAAGTTAATCTGGTATATGGAACATAATAATCATCCAAAAGAGTTCCGTCCGCATCATACCTTGCAACACGATATTCAATATGGTCCAAATTATTGGCTTTGATTCCTTCCCAACTTACTGAAATAGACTCGCCTACATTATATCCGCTTTTAGATGCAGTTACACTGGTTGCTGTAGTCGGTTTATCCTCCGTATATGTCACGATCAACTTCGGTCTGTAACTGGTGGCGCTGGTTCGGCTTCCGTAAAACTCGGTATATGTCGTGCTTGTCTCCGTCTTATTCTTCAGCATGATGCCTCTGTTACTTCCACCGGCAGCAATACCTTCCACCCATGCGGTAACATCAAAACGCATTTTTTTATTAGTAGTACCTGTACTGAAGTTTTCGTCAAGATAGCTTGCTGCAGTTCCAAAATCCGGACAAGTATTCCATGTAACCTTTGAAGGCGCCCACTCTTCCAAAATTTTGTAAATTCTTACAGCCTTATTGGCATTTCCGTTTGCCGTTTCATAAATATCAAAATATGCGCTGGTAATATTGCAATCAAGCAGTTCACTGCGTACACCAATTACATTGATACAAGTACGATACTTGCTTCCGCCGGAACCGCAACCTGATGGCATAATCCTTGTGTCTGACTGGTAATAATTATAGTTTGGTGATGAACTAACAATATATGCGTCATGGATTTTAGCCGTGCCTACCCATGTAGCTGTCGGGTCAATCGCAACCGGGTATTGTCTGTTTTCATCGGCAAGGTAGCTTTCATCTACGGTCAAGGTCAGCGTATATTGATCGGAATTTCCTCTCTTTTTCAATTTGCATGTAATATCCTCAGAATATGCCTCTCCGCTGGCATCATTCATAAATGGTGCTTCCATAGATGCGACAATTTCACCACTTATCTTATCACAAAAAACAATACTGCCATCTTCTTTGACCTCCGCAGCCAAACCGGTTAATGTCAGCTTGTAACTAAACTCATTTTTCTTTGGTTTCTCATTCAGAATAATGCTCTCTTTCAAACCATCGTGCAGAGATGTATATTCCAAAAAAGCACTATCATCTATACTTTCATAAATCGCCTTAACTTTCTTTTTCTTCACTTCACCATACAGATCCATAAACTCTTCTTCATCACACTGAACTTTTTTATCTCGATTCAAAAGTCCATTCAAATAACCTGTCGGTGTCATCGTAATCGCATAATCACCATATTCCATTCTTACCGGTGAATTCTCTGACATTGCATCAGGAAGATACTGCTTAAACTCTCCCGCCTCATTTTCATAAGCGTACCCTGTAAGCGATACTCCCTGCTCTGTCGTATTCGTATCTGTGACAGGAGAAAGAGATGGATCAACTTCTTTCATCTGTCAGTTTTCATCTTCATAACGAACCGGATAACCGGAAATAACTTTTGCCTTTTGGCCTCCTCCGAGATCAAAAGCAGTAACATATTCTGATGACTCTTCCTCGATCACATCATCTTTGGTTACATCATCCAATTCTTTTGATGCGCCTTGTGTCTGCTCAGTTTCCACTCCGTTTTCTGATTCTGCTGCAAAAGCCATAGCCGGTATCGATGTAAAGACCAAACTTAGAATCAGTGTGATAGAAATAGATCGCCACAAATGTTTCTTTTTCCCTTGTTTCATTGATCGTTCCTTTCTTAATTTATACGCTATAAACTCACGAATGTGAGGAATTGTTAAAATATTGAGATACCTCTTTTCCATTGATATTAGTTTAACAAATTGTAGTTAAAATTAAAAGGCTTATTTGTTGTACACTAAAATAGATTAATGAAATATTTTTTAAACCTGCTCAAAAGTACTTGACTTTTGTTAGCAGGTTTTTTTATATAAATAAAATGACTGCATGGAACTGCTACAAACCATGCGAAAGTTTGATTATCGAAATTTCATCAATCATTTTACCCGGTTATTTAATTTAGAATGTGTTTAACGAAGATTCCGCTGACTTTATAAGTCCATGCAACAACCGGACGCCTTTCTCATATACTGACATCAGTAAAATACCGAGGTGGTTGTATGATTGAAATTTACGGCATGATTTTCACAGCAGTAATTGGCTGTCTGCTGCACTTTACTTATGAATGGTCGGGCAGAAGTTTTCTCGTCACTCTCATCGCACCCACAAACGAAAGCATTTTCGAACATTTGAAACTTCTGCTGACTCCTTATCTTCTCTGGATGCTCAATGAATATGTCCGGTACGGCCGGTTCATGGAGAACTTTATTTTATCTAAGCTTCTGGGTGTTCTTGCCGGCATGGCGCTGATTATCTTTGGGTTCTTCGCTTATACGGCTCTGTGCGGCAGAAACTTCCTTTTAGCAGATATTTTTCTCTTTTTTCTTTCCGTTGCCGTCAGCTTCGGTCTGTCCTACCTGCTGATGATCCTGCCTCTGCCTGCAGGACCTGCTGTCAGAATCGGCTCAGATATCACCCTGATCCTTCTGATTCTGTGCTTTGCAGTCTGCTCTGTATTTCCTCCGAAAGGTAGGCTTTTTGATGTGACTCAAGGGCAAATGCCGATGCATTCTTCATAAATCAGTTTCTTTTCTTCTCTGCAGTTCATTGGCATAGTCCTCCAGCCTCTGTTCAAACTCTTCCATTGTATAAGTTTCCGGATACAGTTTATTATATTCTTCAGCTTCCCGAAATGCCTTGTACAGATACAGCTTAAACTCTAAATCTTTCAGCTGCTGTCACTCATATGCTTCAATGCTCTGCACCACCATATCGCCTTCTCCGAATCTTCCTATACGCAAATGCGCTGTAGAAAAGGCCTCCTATATTACCTGCTATCATATCCGTCAGGGTATCTACCATACCTCTCTGCATACCGCCGCCTGCAATTTTGTCCGCCGTGAATTCAAAAATCTCCCAGATTCCCGCGCCTGCGGAAGATGCCAGAAAAGTAATCAGGACAATAACAAGAATCCCCTTCTCTGCCGAAACACCGATTTTCTCAAAGAGCCATACGGCAAGCGCAAAGCCTGCCGCCCCAAGAAGCATTCCGCTTGCCAGATGCACGATT
The DNA here is from genome assembly GCA_937894585.1 of uncultured Eubacterium sp. Classification (GTDB taxonomy): domain Bacteria; phylum Bacillota; class Clostridia; order Peptostreptococcales; family Anaerovoracaceae; genus Senimuribacter. The sequence continues at coordinate 18,812 of CALBGO010000063.1, read as the reverse complement.
TTGTCATAAGGGTCCCACAGCCGGTACAGATCCAGCACCGAGCCTACAGGCGATGCGAAAAATATAAATAAAAGGACGGTATAAAACAGTCCGTCCGGAATTTTAATAAGCTTTCCGCAGATTGCCGCGGCGGCAATCACGGCAAAAGAGCCTGCTACATTCATAACAGGCGGATTAATGTCGAATCCGTAAGCAGCCGCAGCGCTCACCGCCGCAGCTGCCGTCAATATCCATAATGCTGTTTTTCTCTTTCTCTTCATCCGTTACACTTCCCTTTCTCATAACTTTATTTTCTGTCAGAACTCGTCTCTTCTTTCCATAAAGAAGTCAAAATACCTGCGCACATTGGCAAGCTCCGTCCATTTTTTCACCGTCACCGGCACACTGTCGAGATCGTAAATTTTTGCATATTTTGCCGCTAGAATAAAAGGCGAATGAGTCGCAATGATAAACTGGCAATTATAAAACCTTGCCGAGTCCTCGATAAAGCAGAGAAGCTCCTGCTGATACTCTGCCGACAGACTGTTTTCCGGCTCATCCAGAAGATAAATCTGATTTCCCTCTATTTTATTGGTGAAATACAAAAAGGCGCTTTCCCCGTTGGAGCGTTCCGGCACATTCTTCGGAAGATTCCTGCGCACGAACTCACTGCCCGTATGCCGCCTTGCACTGTTGACCTTTTTCAGATGCTCATAATCCGCAAGTGAGCGCAGCTGAAAGTGTGAAGTCTTCAGATCCATATATTCGTCAAGAAGCCGGTCCCGCTTTGTATCCACACCCTCGTTTAATGCGCGCAGATCGAAAATATAATCGAAAACATCATCGCTGGTAATTACGGTGCTGTCCTGATAGAAAGAATCCCAGACCGGCTGGCACCTGTCCGTAAAATCTCCGAAAAAGCTGCTCTTGTTAAAAGGCGTACTCCGCTCCGCGCCGATGGTTTCTGCAATCACATTAAGCAGTGTGGTTTTTCCCGAACCGTTGCTGCCGTAAAAAATTGTAATCGGCTCGAAAGACAGGTGATCCAGTTCTTTAGGCGGAAAAACCCCGAAGGGATAGAAGTTCGTATAACAGGTTCTCTGTAAGTTGTCAAAAAAAGACTCCTCTCGATGGATACCCGGCAGCAAAAACTGGCTCAGATATACAGTCACCGCTTCACCCCTCTCTGATCAGCTTCATTTCCGGCTCGGTCAGTTTTTCGATTGCCGAATTCACCATCCATTTCCGCACCCTCTCTTTCTGCATTCTGTCTTCACGATTTTCCCGCACCGCCGTTACCTTTTTTGCATGATCTCCCGCGCAGCGCAGGCAACCTGTTTTACAGCATTTTTTGTTCCCAGTCAGCCTCTCTAAAACCTGTCAATACAAAATTATCGTCTATTACCAATGGACGCTTTACCAGCATACCGTCTGTGGCTAAAAGCGCCAGCTGTTCATCTTCCGACATCTCCGGCAGCTTTTTGGATAAACCCATATTCTTGTAAATCATACCGCTGGTGTTAAAAAACTTTTTCAGCGGCAGACCGCTTTTGGCATACCACTGCCGCAGCTGCTCTTCCGTGGGATTTTCCCTGCTGATATCTGTAAGCTCGTAGGAAATGCCTCTTTCGTCCAGCCATTTCAAAGCTTTCTTACAGGTTGTACATTTCGGATAACAATAGATTTTCATATCAGATGACCTCCATCAGTTCTTGTTCCGTCCGGATCTCTCCCGGTGACGGATAATTTTTCACCGCTTTTTCAAAGGCTTTTTTCTCTTTTTCCGCCTGTGCTTCATCATGGGAATACCGGACTGCATAAGCGTACATCACACGATGAACGCCCGGATAGCAGCTGACCGTCTTAAAATACTTTTTAAGCGCCGGACTGTAAAGCCTCTCAACTTCTTCTTCCCTGCAGGGACCTGTCAGCTCCAGAAACAGAAGTTCCTGGGAAATCATATTTCGATACAGTCCCAGAAGCTTTTGAGATTTCAAAAGCTGTCTGCCGTATAGATCCGCCTCTTCAAAGTGCTTTTCGTCTATCATCCGCTGAAGTTTCAGAATGCGGGCTGCATCAACGAGAGGATTTCCCACTTTAAGCGAGTCTGCACCCGCAGCTTCCTTTCCTGTCCCATCGGTATCCTTTTCTGCGGGGGTTCCTCCCGCAGCGTCTTCCTGACCAGCCTTCGGCGCTGCAACATCTTCCGGTACTGCAAAATATTCCTCCGGCATTTCTGAAAGACGCATACCGTCTGTCTGCTGCAGTTTATTAATTCGGAGCTGCACCCAGAAAGCCCAGGCGCTTTCCCGATCTGCCCGAAATGTTCTGATGTTATAGCCGTCGTTGGCAATACCGCCGATTTTCAGCGGTATCAGATTCGCTGCACCAAGATAGATTCCGAATACAATAAAAGGTACCAGTGCCGCCGTGAGTAGACTGCCTCTTTCCCCCCACACTGCCAGCACCAAAATCGCGGCAGCACAGAACAGCAGGTTGGAAAGTCCTCCGCCCAGATTGTATAAAAGACTTGGAAAACTTCCGTCCTCTTCAGGCTCCGGCGGATCTAACAGACACTGGCCGCCGGTTCCCGGGATACTGAACTTCTTTCTGACAATCTGTTTGCCCTGCTTCACCCAGATGATACTGCCTGCCCTGTAAGACACAAAGCGGTAGCCGGACAGAAGACCGCATACCAGATGTCCCCCTTCATGAAGAATGATATGTAAAAAGAAGGAGATGAAAACAGACAAAACCATAACCGCAATACCGCCCCAGCCTGAGCCCCCTTCTCCGAAAGCATAAAACGCAATAACAGCACCTAACGCACCGCCGACAAGCATCGCACCAAGAATCCCTGCCGCCTGTTTCAGCATAAACTTTCCTTTTCCGGCTTTATTTCCCCTATTCCTTTCTGCCACAGAGCACCTCCATCGCCTCTGCATAGCCTGCAAAGCCTTTCCCCATAATCGTTGCGACCGCCGCCTGCCGCACATAAGAAATCTGCCGAAAATCCTCTCTCTGAGATACATCGGAAATATGAACCTCCACCGCAGGAATCCCCACCGCCTTCAGCGCGTCTAAAATCGCCACGCTGGTATGGGTATAAGCCGCCGGATTGATGACAATTCCGTCAAATTTTCCGTAAGCCTCCTGAATAGCATCTACAATGGCACCTTCATGATTGGATTGAAAAAAAGCGGCTTCCACTCCCATCCGAGAAGCCGCCGCTTTTACAAAATCAATCAAATCCCGGTAGGTAGCCGTTCCGTACAGCTTCGGTTCGCGAATGCCCAGCATATTGATATTCGGACCGTTAATCACCAGAATTTTCATTTATTCTCTCTCCTCATTATTATTGATAAAAAAGTCGCTCCAGTAAGAATAGGCGTCCTTTCTTTCTTCGTAAAGCTGCTCCAGCGGAATCGTCTGAGACAGCGGACGGCCGTCAGTTTCCAGTTTGTCCAAATCTCTCTTGATCCAGATAACAACGCCGTTCTGTTTGATAATATTGTAATTGATTTTCTTCTTGACGATGCCTCCGCCGGTGGCGATCACAAGACCGCTGCGAATACAGGCTTTTTCCAGCATTTCCGTTTCCACTCTCCGGAAATACGCCTCTCCTTTTTCTGCAAAAATTTCCGGAATAGACATCCCTTCGTGTGCCTCAATCATATCGTCAATATCCACAAAGGCTCTTCCCATTCGGTCTGCAATTTCCCTTCCCAGCAGAGTTTTACCCGCGCCGGGCATACCGATCAGAATGGCATTGAGAGTTTCACTTCTTACCTCGTCCAGCACATTTTCCACTTCCTCATCGGAGATTTCTCTATTCTGAAAAAGCTCACTTGCTTCCTTCGCCTGAGAAACCAGCATGGCCAGCCCCCCTGCCGCCGGAACGGATTTTGCCATGGCATCCAGCACCAATTTGGTTCTGTTCGGGTTATAAATCAGATCCACAACCCCCTGCAGATTATGAAAATCGTCTAAGTTCACCGGCGTTCTGCCGTTTTCCGGATACATACCCACAGGGGTGGTGTTTACAATAATTTCAGCATCAAAATGTCTGCTGATATTTTCGTAATTATCTTTTCCCTTTCTGGAAATCACGGTAACTTCTCCGGCCTCCATATCCGACAGAACAGCCTGTGCCGTCAGAGAAGCGCCCCCGCTTCCAAGAACCAGGCATTTCATACCGCAAGGATCGATTCCCGCAGATTTCAGAAGATAACAGAATCCTTCGTAATCCGTATTGTAGCCGTAGAGCCTGCCGTCTTCTCCGCGAACCACGGTGTTGACACAGCCTACAGTCTTTGCCGTATCCGAAAGCTCATCACAGAACTCCATAACCTTTTTCTTATACGGAATCGTTATATTAAATCCGCCGTATTCAGAAGATTTCAGCAGACTTTCCAAATTTTCCGCAGAAGTTTCCAAAAGGTCATACCCGTACTCTCCGAACTTTCCGTGAATCATCGCAGAATAGCTGTGGCCCAGTTTTTCCCCAATCAAACCAAATTTTTTCATTTTAAATCTCCATATAACTTCCTAAATACTTGAATTCCCGGGACATTTCCTCAAGCTGATTGATCAGTCTGACAAATTCCTCAGAATATACCTCCGCCGTAATATCAAAGTAAAACATATAATCGAAGTCTCTTTGCGGAATCGGACGGCTTTCCAGCTTCTGAAGCTGAATCCCCAGCGCGTTGAATCTTGCCAGCACGTTGTACAGCGAGCCCGGCTGATGGGAAACCACCAGCATCAAACTGGTCTTATCCGCTCCCGGATAAATCTCCAGTTTTTTACTGATACAAATAAATCTGGTGTAATTATTGCCGTTGTCCTGCACGCCTTCTTCCAGACAGTCAAGGGCATAGAGCTTTCCGCAGTCATAAGATGCCAGCGCCGCAATATCGCATCTGTCCGATTCCGCCACCATCTTGGCAGCTTCCGCAGTATTCTCGCATACCGTAATCTTTGCGTGAGGAAAATGCTTCAGATAATCGTCGCACTGCATAATTGCCTGCTCATGAGAAAAAATCTCACGAATATCCTCTCTGGCAGTTCCCTTTTTTACCAGCAGACTGTGGTCGACTTTCAGTTTCACACTTTTTACGATATAGAAATTGTACTTCATCATCAGGTCGTAAATCTGGTTCACCGAGCCTGCGGTACTGTTTTCCACAGGAAGAATGCCGTACTGACACAATCCCTGATCGATTGCCGCAAACACGCCGTTGAAATTTTTCATGTACATAATCTTCGGCATTTTGAACAGTTTTTCACAGGCTTCCTGAGAATACGCTCCTACCACGCCCTGACAAGCCACGCTGGCCTTTGCCGGAAAAACTTTCGGCGTTTCGTCGAGGGCTGCTTTGACGGCGCGAATCATCGGAGATTCCACCTGATTCACTTTACGCTGATGATCTTTACTCATCTCCATGATTGTATTATATAATAATCTGGTGTAAGATGCCATATCATCTGAGACTAAATCCGTGATTTTGTCGATTTTTTCCCGTTCTCTGAGCACATCAAGAATCGGAAGCTCGTTTTCTTTCTTGTATTTTGCGATGCCTTCCACAGTGCGCATTCTTTCTTCCAGTTTTTTTGCAATGGTTTCGTCGATTTCATCAATTCTGCGTCTATAGTCGTCCATGTTCATTATTCTTACTCCTTCATTTTCAAATTTATATTCTTATGAGTATCTTATCTTTTTTATCCCTTTTATTTAACTTTTCCGTCCGATCTCATTTCTTATCCCATCAGACCGTAAACTGCCATCAGATCGTAAACTGCTATGGCAGCTGCCGCTTCTATGCAGGGAACTGCTCTTGGCACAATACAGGGATCGTGCCTGCCCCTTACGGAAAGCACTGCATCCTGTTCTTTGGAATAGCTGATGCTGCGCTGCTCCTTTACAATAGATGGCGTCGGTTTGATACAAACCCTAAAAACCACCGGCATACCGGAGCTGATACCTCCTAAAACTCCGCCGTGATTATTGGTTTTGGTTTTCACAGCGCCGTCTTCATAACAGAATTCGTCGTTGTTTTCACTTCCCCTCATCCTTGCGCTTTCAAAGCCTGCGCCAAATTCAATCCCCTTTACCGCGGGAACCGCAAAGACGGCCTGTGCGATTCTGTTTTCTATTCCGTCAAACATCGGCTCTCCGATTCCTGCGGGAAGCCCCGTCACCGTACAGGAAATAATGCCTCCGACAGAGTCTCCTTCTGCTTTCGCCTCAGAGATCGTGTCAAAGGGGTTCTCTCTGTTCCCTCCGATTTCCAGAATCTCCGCCTGCACAGAAATACCTTTGCTCTCCAAAATCTGCATTATAATGCCGCCTGCAATGCACAGAGGCGCCGTCAATCTGCCGGAAAAGTGTCCGCCGCCGCTGACATCTTCAAACCCTTTATATTTCATATGCGCCGTATAGTCGGCATGACCCGGCCGCGGGATATCACGAATATTATCGTAGTCTCCCGACCTGGTATTAGTGTTTCTGATTACTGCCGTCAAAGGCGCGCCGCAGGTTACATTTCCGACAAGGCCGCTTAAAAACTCCGGTCTGTCCGCTTCCTTGCGAGGCGTTGAAAATTCACTGTTTCCCGGCGCCCTGCGGTCCAAAAAATCCTGCAGTTTTTCCATATCCACAGCAAACCCTGCAGGAAGTCCGTCAACCGTAACGCCGATTGCCGCCGAATGAGACTGGCCGAAAATTGAAATCTTAATATTGTTTCCGTAAATTGAAGCCATATGTAATCCTCGTCAATGGTCTGCCATACAAGGCAAAATGCGCAAGATCCGGCAGACTTTATACCAATATTCTCCGGCGCTGCATCTGCCCGGAATTCATGATACTATAACTAATAAATTATATTGCCGTCAAGCCCCAGCGCCCGCATATCCTCAAAGAATCCGGGATATGACTTTTTCACAGCGTCTGCGCCGGTAATCCTGACTTTATCTCTGCACAAAAGAGACGCAACAGCCGCCGTCATCACAATCCTGTGATCTCCCGCGCCGTCAGCCCTTCCTCCCGCAAGAGGAAAACCGTCAAAATCCGTACTGTCTTCTGCCGCTTCTCTGTCTTTGCGGCTCTGTGAATTATTCCGGTCAGTGAAGATTCCGCAGCCCGCTCCGCAGACATTCTTTCCGTTTATCACAAGACCGTCCGGCAGTTCTTCTATATCCGCGCCCAGATCGGAAAGAAGCTGCGTCACAGACGCCAGTCGGTCGCTTTCCTTCAGACGAAGCCTTTCCGCATGTTTAATCACTGTCGTTCCCCGCGCTGCGCAGGCAGCCGCCGCAAGCACCGGCACCATATCGGGAATCTGAGAGGCATCGATTTCAATGCCGCAAAGTTCACCCGGCGAAACGACAATTTCCGTTTCTTCTATCTTAACATCGGCTCCAAATTTCTTCAATACGGAAAGAATTTCTTTGTCCCCCTGCAGCGATCCCGCCGAAAGACCGCTGACCGCAATGCCGCCTTCTGTAAAGGCTCCGGCTGCCAGCCAAAAACAAGCATTGGACCAGTCTCCTTCCACCTTGTAGGTTTCCGGCGCCTCGTACTTCTGACCGCCGCGGACCAAAAATCCTTCTTCCGTTTCGCGTATTTCTATGCCGAACCGGCGCAGCGTTTCCAGCGTCATATCCACATACGGCCTTGACTGAAGCCGACCTTCAATGCAAATACGGCTGTCGCCTGCAAGAAGAGGCAAGGCGAAAAGAAGTCCGCTGATATACTGACTGGAAACATCGCCCGCAATGGTAAAAGTTCCGTGCTTAAGCTTTCCCTTTACGGTAAGGGGACTGCTTCCCTTCGGACTCAGCTTGCAGCCGTGACTTTCAAGTTCCTCATAAAGAGGCGACAGAGGCCGCTTCGGGAGTCTTCCCTCTGTATAAAAAGAAACGTCCCTTCCCAAAGCGGCTGCCACCGGAAGCAGAAACCGCAAAGTTGACCCGCTTTCGCCGCAGTACATTTCCGTTCTGCCCTCCTTTAAGGCAGACAGACACTTTTCTGTCGCTTCGATGTCCTGCGAAGTGCCGCCGCACTCTATCCTGCATTTCCTTTCCGATGTGATTTCCGAAAGCGCCGCGCAGATTTTCGCTCTGTGCGCGTCGGATTTAGACGGAATCATTTCTATTTTTCTCATAAAAGTTCGTAAAGCTCCTCTATTGTAATCCGCTGAAGGCGGCATCTTCCGATTTCCTCGGGAATTACGATGTCAATGACGCCGCCTTTGCGTTTTTTATCTGTTTTCATGATTTCGTAAAGCACTTCTTTGCTCTGTTCAATCTCAAGGTCAAAGCCGTAAATCTGCAGAAGATCCCGGATGCTTTCCGCCGTCTTTCTGCTGCACCAGCCCTGCTTCGCGGAAATGTCGGAAATCGCAGCCATACCTTTTGCCACTGCGCTGCCGTGACTGACCCGATAATCCGTCGCCTTTTCAACAGCGTGGGCAATGGTGTGCCCCAAATTAAGCAGCTGTCTGATTCCGGTATCGTGTTCGTCTTTTTCCACATAACTCAGTTTGATTTCCGCACAGCGCTTGATAATCCGTTCTGTCTCCCGCGCCGCTTTTTCTTTGTCGCACAAAAGTTCAAAGAGCTCGCGGTCTGTCAGCACGCCGTACTTGATGACTTCCGCCATACCGTCTTTATAGATTTCCGAAGGCAATGTATCCAAAAGAGCGGCATCCCGCAGAACGAACACCGGCTGATGGAAAGCCCCCGCAAGGTTTTTACCCGCTGTAAGGTTGATGGCAGTCTTTCCTCCGATGGAAGAATCCACTGCGGCAAGAAGAGTAGTCGGCACCTGAATGACCGGAATGCCCCGAAGGTATGTTGCCGCGGCAAAGCCGGTCAAATCTCCCACAACACCGCCTCCGAGGGCAACCAGAACATCTGCGCGTGTCAGCGGAATCTCTGCCAGAAACTCCAGCAGACTCAGGTAAGTTTCTCCGCTTTTGGACTGCTCTCCCGGCGCCACTGTAAACGAATACACTTCAAACCCTGCATTATGCAGGCTCTCTACACACCGCCCAAGATATAGTTTTTCTACATTTTCATCGGTCACTACCGCAGCCTTGTTTCCTTTTACCAGACCGCGTGCTTTTTCGCCCAGTTGTTCTAACTGCATCTTTGTTCTACCTCTATTTTTCTTTCTCTGCCTTCTTTCAGAAGCCGCAGCATCTCTTCGCTGTCATTTTCCTCAAGGGCTTTTGCGTACCCGGAAAGCGCTTCGATCAGAACCTCCAGCTCGTATTTCAGATTATCCCTGTTTTCCATGAAAAGCTCGGTCCACATCTCCGCGTCCAAATAGGCAACTCTGGTAAAATCCCGATAGCTTCCCGCAGAAATCGCAGTACCCATGGTTCTTGCCGTCTCGCTTTTAATAAAAGCATTTGACACCACATGGGCCATCTGAGAAGTAAACGCGATAACCCTGTCGTGTTCCTCTGCCGAGGAAATCACCAGCTTGGAAAATCCTGCCGGAAGAATCAGTTTTTTCGCTTTCTCCATAAAGCGCAGATCGTTGTAATCTGCCGGCACCAGCGCAAAAACTGCGCCGTCAAATAAATCTGCCCGACTGTTTTTAAATCCGCCGAACTGAATCCCTGCCATGGGGTGTCCGCCGGCGTAGGTGAATCCGTATTTCTCCGCAAGAGCGAAACCCGCTTTGCAGATATTCCGTTTAGTGCCGCAGCAGTCGATGACCACTGTTTCTTTTGAAAGCTTTTCACCGTTTTCCGAAAGCCATTTTGCCGCAGGAACCGGCGGGATCGCCAGCAGGATTAGGTCACATTCCGAAAGCCGTTCTTCCGTCAGTTCATCGTCAATGGCCTCTGCCAGTTTTGCAAATCCTGTGGTCAGCCGGTCTTTATCAAAGCCGAGCACCTCCGCCTGCGCCCTCTTATATGCTTTTGCAAGGGAACCTCCGATTAGGCCCAGTCCTACAATTCCCACTTTCACGAAATCACCTCTCTGATTTTTTTCACCTGTTCCATCACATCTGCAAACTGCGCAGGCGTCAGGGACTGCGGACCGTCGCAGAGCGCCTTTGCCGGATTGTTATGAACCTCTATCATCAGTCCGTCGGCTCCGCAGGCTGCTGCCGCAAGCGCCATCGGTTTTACCAGATTGGCATGACCTGTGGCATGACTTGGGTCTATGACAACCGGAAGGTGCGTCAGATTGTGAAGCACCGGCACAGCGGACAAATCCAATGTGTTTCTCGTGTAAGTTTCAAAGGTTCTGATGCCTCTTTCACAGAGGATCACATTTTCGTTTCCTCCGGCCATAATGTATTCGGCGCTCATCAGAAACTCCTTCAGGGTATTGGCAAGTCCCCTCTTGAGGAGAATGGTCTTTCTGGTTCTTCCCAGCTCCTTCAAAAGCTCGAAGTTCTGCATATTCCTTGCCCCTACCTGAATCACATCCACCTCCTCAAACAGAGGCAGATGATTGGCATTCATAATTTCCGTTACAATGGGAAGCCCTGTCGCTTTCTTTGCTTCTAACAGAAGGTCAATTCCTTCTGCCTTCATCCCCTGAAAGTCGTAAGGCGAAGTCCTCGGTTTAAAAGCGCCTCCCCGCAGCATAGTCGCTCCGGCAGCTTTTACTCCCTCTGCAACCTCTAAAATCTGCGCTTCGTTTTCTACAGAGCACGGGCCGGCGATAACAGCAAAATGACCTCCGCCGCATTTTGCTCCGCCTACTTCAATGACCGAATCCTCCGGATGAAACTGACGGTTTGCACTTTTAAAAGGATCACTGATAGGCGCAACCCGTTCTACAATATCTAAAAGTTCCAGCATTTCAATATCTATGTTATGGGTATCTCCGATCAGGCCCAGAACCGCCGTCTGGTTTGCACCGATATAGGAATGTACCTGCACGCCCTGTTCTTCAAACCACTGAATTAACTGTTCTCTCTGTTCTTCACCTGTACCCGGCTTCAGTACTGTAATCATTTCTGTCCTCCGTTTTGATCCTTATGATTTAAAACATCCTTCATAATTTTAACTGTCTTAATGACTTCACACTTCTAAAAGAAAAACTCCGCCAGCCGGACGACTGCGGAGTTTCTTAAGTAATTTGTTATTATCCTTCGGGATTTCCCTGTCAATTACTCAAAACCGTTCTTTGCAGCACAACCGACTCTTTCTTTGCTGTTAAAGAAAAAGTAATAAAAGTAGTATGCTGCTGCAAAAACTGCGTTTTTCATAACCTGAAACTCCCTTCTTAAATCTGATATCATTACTGTAACACAATGCCTTGGATATTTCAAGTGATTTTTCACAAGTTTTTTATGTTTTTTTGTGTATCGTAAACAAATTTCAAATTCTATCGCAAAATACAGGTTCTACAGCTTCTGCCCGGCGATTTTTATCAGATACATCTGAAACACCTGGAAAGCTGCCGCACTGATGCCAATGCTTAGCCAGAACCACGGCAGAGCGCTGTTCATAAGCCCCTTCCATTCTTAAGAATTCTTAAGAATGCCTATTCTGAAGCAGCAGAAAACGCCCCATGCCTTTTCGATCATTCATGCACACTAAGCCTTTCTCCAAGCTTATGCTTCAAAAGCTGCAGAACTTCCGACGATAAAGAATCCTTCTTGCCGCTGACACTGATTGAAAGAGATACTCCGCTGCCGCAGATACCGCTGATCAGTCGGATAAATGCGTCCGCAACTCTCGCCATGGGAACACAGCCCGTCGCATTACCCAGCAGAGGCTGAATAAAAGCAAGGTCTTCCTGCTGTCTTTCCGTCAAAAATGCTTCAAACGGTCTTGCCCTATCCCCTGAAAAAGCTTTATGCTCCAGCAGAGCCCGAATAATATCAGCCATTAGATAACCTTCTGCCGAAGAAATGGAGAAAACGGAAACAGCAACCTCCTGTAAACCGTCTTCTCTTTGGTTACCGAAACCTCCGGCTTTCCCCATAAGCTGTTTCAGTTCCTCAGAGGGCTCCACGCCGATATCTCTGGCAAGCTTCTTATAAAAACGCTGATAGTAACTGAGGCTTTCGGCATAGCTGCCCTGCTCCATCAGTAACCTGATGCGGATTTCCGCATTGTTTTCATCGTACGGGTCCAGCTCTTCACAGTCCCTGAGGGCTTTCAGACACTTTTCGGCTTCTCCGCTCTCGTAGTACAGCCGAATCAGTTTTTTCAGAAGTCGGAGTTTTATATGTTCCAAACTGTACCGCTGCATAATAATCAGCTCCTCCAGTTCTTCACATCCCGGAAAATAGCAGTTTTCAAAAAAATCCCCTGTGAACAGGCTGTATACAGACTCCAGCTGCGACAAACCGTCACACTGATTTATATCGGCAGAAAGAATACGGGCGATATCACTTTCGGCTTCAAATTTATCATTGATTCTGCACTGCTCCTTCGTAATAATCAGAAAAGAATTTCCGTCTTTATCGGGCGCCGCAAGTTTTTTTATCTGCCATAAATTATAGCGCAGATTATATCTTGCAGCCGCAGGCTCGCTGTCGGGCCACAGATAATTTATCAGCTCGCGCCTTGTCATCTGTCTTCCCTTCTGCACCGTTAGAATTGCAAGCAGAGCCATAGCCTTGCTGCTGACCGCGCCTGTCAAATCCTTTCCGTCACATTCGATTTTCAATTCACCCAGAAATTTAAGTTTCAGCATAAAAGCCTCCGTCATACACAATCTGTCCCCGCTTTATCGTCATGGACACTTTTACATCTTTTAACTGTTCCGTCCCAATTTCCTTGATATTTTTTTCCAGAATTACCACATCTGCAAGTTTTCCCGCTGTCAGCGTACCTGTTTTATCCTCCAAAAATAATCCGTACGCGCCATTTTTGGTATACATTGCCACCGCTTCCTCGAGAGAGATTCTGTGTTTCTCCACAGGATGATTCACGGCGTAATGTATACCGAGAAGGGGCGCAGGTTCGGTAACATCGCTGTCAGAGCCTCCGCAGACAACAAGCCCCGCATCTATCATTTCGCGCAGCTGATTGGTATGCATATATCCTTGCCCCAAGCGTCTCCGGTACATCCCGTCCGGTCCTCCCCACAAGCCTTCATAGGCAGGCTGCACCGACAAAACGACACCCAGCTCTGCCGCCCGTTCCATCTGCGCCTCCGTCATCATCTCGCCGTGTTCGATACGGCATCGTCTGTCCTTTTTCCCGTGAAGCAGCATACCCTGCTCAAAGGCATACAGCGCAGTCTCTATCGCCGCATCGCCGATGGCATCTAGCGCCACCTGCAGGTTTTTTTCAAAACATCGGGAGACAAATGCCTGCAGCGTATCCGAATCTATGCAGAACAAACCTCTTTTTCCCGGCGCATCGGCATAGTCCCGCGAAAGAGCTGCCGTATGTCTGCCCAATGTTCCGTCTACATACAGCGCGCCGCCGATTCTTCTCAGGTTCTTTTTCTCTACGATATCCGTATTCGTCGTCTGATAAAAAAGCTCCATATCCAAAGGATATCGTCTCCGGTTCTCATAAAGAAATTCACATTCCCGATTTTCATCAAAGTCAAAATTCATATTGCCGCCCTCCATGGCGACAACTGTGGTAAGCCCCCGTGCAAAAAGCCCGGGTATCATTTTCCGAACTGCCGCATCCATCTCCTTTTCCGAAGCCGACCTGAAAATATTGGCATCCAGCTTTGCTCCCGCCTGGTTCGTGAAAATACCGGTAGGCATTCCTTTCCCGTCTATATCAATTCCGTTTAAGGTAAACGGCGCTTTGAAATAAAGAATACCGCATGTGTTCAGAATCAGAGCATGGTAATCGGCAGAATATACGGCAGCCGGTATATCTGCGCAGTATCGATCCAGAAAGGTCCTGTCGGGGAACCTTCCCTCTTCAAGCTTATCGCAGTCGAGACCGGTTGCAATCAGAGCTTTTCCGTTTAAAGATCCGGCAGCTTCTTTCAGGCGCTGCCCTGCCTCAGAGAAATTCCTGACTCCTTCCAAACTGATTCTGCTTTCGCCAAGCGCCGTAATTGCAACATGAAAATGACTGTCTATAAATCCCGGAAGCACGGTTTTCCCCGCCGCATCAATAATCCTCGTATTCCGATCTGTATAATGCAGATAATCCGCTCCGCATCCCACCGCAAGAATCTGTTCTCCCCGCAGCGCAATCCATTCGGCATTGGAAACAGCCTCATCCATTGTCATCAGATGTCCGTTTTTTATTACAATACTGGCTTTCAAAATTTCTCTCCTAATCTAAAAATGCACCGGCATAATTTCGCAGAATCCGTAAATTCCGCCGCCGGTGCATAAAATAAGCTTATCACACAGCATCAAAGTCTGCAGGTTACCGGCGAAATTAGATTCTCAATCCGGATGTACCGCTCTTCTTTAACGCTCAAACACAACTTTTCCGCCGACCATAGTCATCACAGGAAGAATCTCTTTGATTTCCATTGGATCAACAGTAAAAATATCTCTGTCCAGCAGAACCATATCGGCATAATAACCTTCTTTGATTCTGCCTTTTTTGTCTTCCATAAATTCCGCATATGCGCTTTCGATGGTATATGCGTCAACGGCTGATTCCACATCAACACATTCTGCCGGATAAAATCCGCCTTCAGGTCTTCCCGCTCTATCCTTTCTTGTCACTGCCATATAAATATTTTCAAAAGGATTGTAGCTTTCTACAGGGCAGTCTGTTCCGTAAGAAACATGAGCGCCTTTTCTCATCAGCGTGCCGAAAGCATAAGATGTTGACGCCAGTTCTTTTCCGCACAGGTTTTCTACGATATTCATATCGTAGTCAAGGAAAATCGGCTGTGCGAACACAAGAATGTCCTTCTCGGCAATGCGTTCAAGCAGCGCCTCATCGGTAATCTGACAGTGTACCAGCGCATGACGGAGTTTGTTCTCCCCGTCAACGAATGCAGCCTCATAGCAGTCCATAGTGCTTGCCACAGCAGCATCACCGATACAGTGAGTTACCACCTGCATACCGTATTCTTTTGCCAGCTGGCAGTACTTGTGCATTTCTTCCGGCTTAATCCATTCCAGACCATGATTGTCGGGATCGCCTTCATAACCGTTTTTCATCAGCGCGGTTCTTGCACCGAGACTTCCGTCCTTAAACAGCTTCAAAGGTCCTAAGGTAAGCCATGAATCTTCATCGTAGCTGCCCTTTGCAAATTCACCTTCCGTCAGATATGCTTTGAACTCTTCAAAATCGTTGAAGCATACCTGATGTCTGTACCGCAGCAGCGCTTCTCCGCTGTCGTAGACATCGTGGAACATCTTAAACGCAGCCGGACCGTCCATAAAAGTAGTTCCCACATCGTTGCTCTGCACACTGGTCAGTCCGTGGGCAACCGCATCCTTCATAGTATCGATGAGAATTTTTCTTCTCTCTTCCATGGTAAAATCCGGAACAATCGCCTTGGCGATATTGCAGGCATTGGCTGTAAAAATACCGTTTGGATATCCGTCTTCTCCGATGAGAAAATCTCCGTCCGGAAACTGCGGAGAATTTCCGTCGATACCCAGCATTTCAATCAGCTTTGTATTGGTGGAAACAATATGACCGCAGACTCTCTCCAGAACAATCGGAAATTCTGTGCTGATTTTATCAAGGTCATGTCTGTCTGGGAGCCTGTCGCTGTCTGTAAACAGATCCTGATTCCAGCCGATTGCGTGAAGTCCTGTTTTCACCTGCTCCGGGTGCTGCTCGGCAAACTCCCTGCAGATTTTAATCATTTCATCAATCGAAGAAACCCCGTCAATCTGCGCCTGGTTCATCACCTCGCCTGTCTGCATAAAATGCAGATGGGAATCATTCAGACCGGGAATCAGTGTCTTTCCGCCGCAGTCTGTGATTTCGGCATCGCTTCCTGCTGCCTTAAGAACTTCTTCGTCGGTTCCGACTTTTGCGATCAGACCGTCTTCCACAAGAACAGCCTGAGCGTAAACACCTTTTTCTACATATACTTTTGCATTATGTAAAACTTTTTTCATTTATTTCATCTCTTTTCTTCTGATTACATCAAAGATATAGTAAACCACTGCGCCGGCAGCCGGTACGCAGAAACCGATTGCGCCTGTTACAGGATCATCGATTGCGGAGTTGATCAGAAGTCCTACAAAGATCAGCGCTGTAATGATTACAGATACAGGGTAGAACCATACTTTATAAGGTCTTTCAATCTTCGGATACTTTTTACGCAGAATAGGAACTGCCAGAACTACCAGTACATTGAATACCATACCGGTTACAACAACCATATTGGTCAGCTGTTCCAGATTTCTCACCAGTACCAGAACGATGGACAACACGCCCTGTACGATAATCGGTGCATAAGGCACTTTGTATTTCGGATGCAGTTTTGCAAAGCACTTGAAGAAGTGACCTTCTTCTGCCATTGCATAGTACATTCTCGGCTGCGCCAGAATCATACCGTTCATAGAGCCGAACATAGCCAGAACCATACCTGCAGAAACAACAAAGGCGCCTGCGCTGCCTAAAACTTTTTCAGCTACGGCAGTTCCCAGATAAATGTCTTCGTTGTTAATCATGGTTACGATTTCTTCGTGCGGCAGAACCTTCATAATTGCAAAGTTAAACAGAGTATAGATGATGGTTACACCGCCGATACCGATAATCAGAGCCAGAGGCAGATTCTTTTTCGGGTTCTTGATTTCCTCCGCAACAGTGTTCAGGTTTGTCCAGCCTTCATATGCCCAAAGAGCTGCAACAACTGCAATGGCAATCATACCGAACATATTGGTGTCATTTGCCGCAGCATATTCGGATGCGGAACCCAGTGAAAGATCCGGGCTTACGCGACCTACAAAAATTGCGGCAAACAGGATAATTGCAACAGGAACCAGTTTTGCAACCATAGATAAGCTCTGTACAATCGATGCGATTTTTACACCCACCAGATTATACAGTGTCGCAGCAACAATCAAAACGATTGCAGCAGCTTTTACGCCGAAATCACTCAGACCAAAGAAAGGCTGAAATACTGCCATCAAAGCAATAGATACTGCTGCGATGGAGCCCGGTCCGCCGATGAGCCAGTCAGTAAAACCTGCCATAAATCCCACTACAGGGTGGAATGCTTCATTAAGGTATACCAGTCTGCCGCCTGCTTTCGGCATTGCAGTTCCCAGCTCTGCATAGCACAGACCGCCAAACAGGGAGATTACCCCTGCAATAATCCAGCAGATTAAAGCCAGTCCGCTGTTCATACCTGTTCTCTGCAGTACATAAGAACCCAGGTAGAAGATACCGGAACCAATCATTATTCCGCCGATGATGCTGACCCCGCCGAAGACACCGATTTCTCGTTTAAACTCGGTCTTCTCGGTGGTAAGTTCTTCTAAACGTTTTTCGTTTTCCATTAAACTTTCCTCCTATAATAACGAATAAAACAGTTACATAATAGCGATGCACCGTTTAATCAAGTGTTGTTCTTCTTGATTCCGCTTTATATTATAAACACTTTTACTTTTACAGTAAACCTTTTTACAATTTTTAACATACATTTTTTAAAATCAAAGGAACCAGTTCAAAATTGAGGTTTCTTTTCTAAAAAACACGAAATTTACTTGCAAGCTAAAATCGAGCAGGGGCTGCAAGTTAGCCCCTGCTCGATTTTAGCGGGTTATAAGCACATTTGAACAGGCAAAACATGCGGGCAGGCATCGATGGTTACTGATACATGGATGGATCGCTTTCGATTCGGGATGCGTCGACATCAATAAAATATTGATGTATTCGTATGAAATCACCCTTCTCATAAAATTCCAGGGTATCCGAATAGAATGTTTCGGAAATATCGTTGCCTTCTTCATCGGTAATTGTGCAATAGTCAGGGTTTTCGTACAGCCTCGAAACCTGTTCTATAAATGCGTCTGAAGGCTCTGAGTGGTACGAGATCCATTGCCGAACATGTGGATTGAGAGACGCATATAGTGCCCCAACAGCCAGCAGCGTGATGATAATAACCGTAAACAATATACGTTTCTTTCTTATACCATAATTGTTTTCATTCATCTTAACAGCATCTCACTATTAAAAACACATTTAGCAGCACTTCATCGTTCTTTATTGAGGAACAGTGAAATAGTTCCTGTATTTCATTAATTTTTAAAACTTCCACATCGGTCTGTACCCAGCCTTTCTGCTTTTCATCCCGTTAACGCATTAACTTTAATCCTATTATTTTCTGAATTTTCTCCATTATATCATTTCGATTCCACCTTGTCAATATATATTATGTTTTTCATAGTATTGATTTTTCTGCTTTTATGTTATATGCTTTCTATAGTCAATAGATTAAAAATTGAAAAATGGAGAATTTATGTCCAGAAGAAGAAGCAATTTTAAAATGGGTACAGTGGAAATGCTGGTTCTGTATCTGCTGAACAGGCAGGAGCTTTACGGTTACCAGATTACTTCCCTGTTAGAAAAGCTGTCAGGCGGCAAGGTTATCGTAACCGAAAGCACCCTATATCCAACCCTATACAAACTTTTAAACAAGCACTATATTTCTGACAGAGAGGTTCCTATCGGAAAACGACGACTAAGAGTCTATTATCATATTGAAGATGCAGGCAGACAGCGCCTGTCTGATCTGTTGGAGGATTACAACGAAATTACAATCGGGATCGCACAAATCTTAAACAGCGATATCAAACCGGAGGAAAGTGAGGACAACAAATCAGATGAATCATGATATCAAACAGTATTTGAAACTGAGACGAGATTTGTCAAGGTGATTTTCTGATAAAAAAACACTTTTTTTAGAAGGCTTTATATACAGCACCCTTTATCATAAATCTC
>CALBGO010000062.1 GCA_937894585.1 uncultured Eubacterium sp. | reverse complement strand
CGTACGCACGGTGGTGTGAGAGGACGGGAGTTAGTCGCTCCCTCCTACTCGATTACGCAATATGAATGGATGGGACTTGAACCCTCGGGCACGACTGCAAAGCGAGACAGTCCTGCGGAATACCTCGCAGTCTATGGGTGTAAACTGTTAATGACAGAATTTTTTTCTTGTGTTATACTGTTAGATATAGAAATATTTGAATTGGAGTGCGAAAAATGATATACAGCAATGTGTTAGAGGCAATGGGAGAGACTCCGATGATTCAGCTCAACAGGATGGCTGATCCTGAGGGAGCCAGAGTTTTAGTGAAATTCGAGGGTCTTAATGTAGGCGGTTCTGTTAAGACAAGAACTGCTTTTAATATGATAAAAAAAGCGGAGGAAGATGGTATTCTGAAGCCTGATTCCATAATCGTGGAACCGACCAGCGGAAATCAGGGCATTGGTTTGGCTCTCGTGGGCGCTGTAAAAGGTTATAAGACGGTCATCATTATGCCGGATTCTGTCAGCAGGGAACGGCGTCTTCTGGTGGAACATTATGGGGCAGAAGTGATTTTGGTGCATGATGCGGGTAATATCGGAGACTGTATTGAAGAATGCGTGCGGAAAGCAAAGGAGATGGCAGCTGAAAATCCGAAAGTTTTTGTGCCGCAGCAGTTTGAAAATGAAGCAAATCCAATGGTTCACAGGCATCATACCGGTCTTGAGATTTTGGAACAGGTGGCCGGCAGTATAGATGGATTTTGTTCCGGTATCGGTACGGGAGGTACTATTACCGGAATTGGTGAGACTCTGAAAGCGCTGAACCCTCAGATTGAAATTTGGGCGGTAGAACCGGAAAATGCGGCAATTCTTGCCGGCGGAACAGTAGGAACCCATATTCAGATGGGTATCGGTGACGGTGTGATTCCGGCGGTGCTCAATCAGAACATTTACGATGATATTTATATCGTTTCCGACGAAGAGGCTCTTCAGACTGCTAAAGATCTTGCCTCAAAAGAAGGACTTATGTGCGGTATTTCCAGCGGCACCAATGTTGCTGCAGCGTTGAAGCTGGCGAAAAAGCTGGGAAAAGGAAAGACTGTAGTGACGATTCTTCCGGATACTGCAGAGCGCTATTTTTCTACGCCGCTGTTTGAATAGTAATTTATGCGGCGGGCGGCGGTGATATATTTTGAAGATGGTTACCGGGACTTGCCACATTTTATGACAGCTTCTGTGTTTTGCGGGATCAATGATGCTTCTTCTGTGCAGAAAGTTAATTTGGTATAAAATCTACGCCCTGTGTACAACAACTTATAAAAGCATACTTGTATTATTGTAATTTCAAAAAATGTATAACATTTACCTGATTGAAGGCTGAACAGTTATACATTTTTTTCTGTCTTGACTGTTTTAAGCAGGCTCTGAAAAAAGTTTCGACTTTGCTGTAAAAACGGTTGCAATTTCAGCTGAGCTGCTATATAATGATTATGCACTGTGTCCGCACAGTGAAATTTGTATGCGTAGGACTTGTTCAAGGTCCGGCAGCGCTACAAGCTAAAAGTTATTTTAGTCATGCTGAAACAGATTGAATTTTGCGGTATATACAATGAATCGGATTTGCTTTTTAGCATAGGGCTCCGGCTGATTGTAGGTGCCGATTGTAACGGAATCTCAATCCCAGTAGGCAGAACCGAAACAGATACAAGTAGGAGGTATCCCAGTAGGTAGAAAGGAAGAAACCAATGAAATCTTACATTGCAAAACCTGCAGAAGTAGAACGTAAATGGTACGTTGTCGATGCAGAAGGTAAGACTCTCGGCAGACTGGCATCTGAAGTTGCTTCTGTTCTGAGAGGAAAGAATAAGCCAATCTACACTCCGCATGTTGACTGCGGCGACTATGTAATCGTAATCAATGCTGAAAAAGTAGAAGTAACCGGCAAGAAAAGAAAAGAAAAAGTTTACAAGAGACACACTGGATATCCGGGTGGTCTGAGAGAACTGACTTTCGAAAAGTTACAGGCTAAGAGACCGGAAGAAATCATCAAGCACGCAGTAAAAGGCATGCTTCCTGACGGAAAACTGGGCAGACAGATGTTTAAGAAGTTAAAAGTTTATGCAGGCCCTGAGCACGCACACGCTGCACAGAAGCCGGAAACTTTGGAAATCTAAGGAAAGGGAGGAATAAACAATGGCAAAATTACAATACCAGGGTACAGGTAGAAGAAAACATTCAGTTGCTAGAGTTAGATTAATCCCTGGAACTGGAAAAATCACTGTAAACAAAAAAGATTTAGAAGATTACTTCGGAATGGAAATCGTGAAGAGAGAGGTTAAGAGACCTTTCGAAATCGCAGGCTGCGAAGGCAAGTTCGATGTGGTTGCTACTGTAAAAGGCGGCGGCTTCACAGGACAGGCAGGCGCACTGAGACACGGTATTTCCAGAGCTCTCTGCCAGGCAGATAAAGATGCTTACAGAGCACCTCTGAAAGCAGCAGGTTTCCTGACCAGAGACCCAAGAATGAAGGAAAGAAAGAAATACGGTCTGAAAAAGGCAAGAAGAGCTTCCCAGTTCTCAAAGCGTTAATTTCAGTTACCAAAGAGATCGCATCTCGACTTTTGAAAAGATTCAAAGGGGCTGTCGCATTAACGGAAATGAACCGTTAGGGCACGGCCCTTTCTTCAT
>CALBGO010000061.1 GCA_937894585.1 uncultured Eubacterium sp. | reverse complement strand
AGGGATTTGTGTAAAATTTTCAAGGTACTATAGTAGGGCTTTTGACCCCAACATCTATCCTAATTATGATATTTATCCAGAGGATCTTGTTGAAAACATCAGAGAAGCGATTGAGCGAAATCCGGAAATAAAGGTATGGAATATGTCCCTTGGTACTGCGATGGAGGCTGATTTAGATCGCTTTTCTGAGTTCGGAATGGCACTGGATAATATCCAGGACGAGAATAATGTACTTATTGTCAAATCTGTTGGTAACTGCACAAGATTTACAAAGGGACTTCCCAAAAGTAGAATTAGTCAAAGTGCAGATTCTATCCGCTCATTAGTAGTAGGCTCTATTGCTCAGGCAAAAGATATTAACGATTTAGCGGATATAAACATGCCATCTCCATTCACGAGGGTTGGTCCCGGACCAGCAAGTATTGTGAAACCTAATTTGGTATTCTACGGTGGAAATGCAGGCGTAGTAAATGGAGCCATGAGAACTACAGGCGTCCAATCTTTTGGCTTGAATGGCATGATTCAAAGATTTCCTGGAACAAGTTTCTCTACTCCTGGTGTAAGCAGAATCGCAGGTGAGTTATCATTTCTTCTGAGTGAAGATTTTGACCCCCTTCTCATTCGCGCATTACTTGTGCATTATGCAAAGTATCCTGAAGGAATCCAGATGAAGATGTCAGATAAAATCAGTCAGATGGGCTTTGGCGTTCCGGTTGGCGCAAATGAAATTCTGTATAATTCGCCAGATGAAATCACGTTGATTCTGCGAGATACATTGGAAAAAGGAAGTTTTATAGAAATGTTTGATTTCCCGTATCCGACAAGTCTTGTAGATGAGAACGGTAATTTTACAGGTCAGATAATTTTGACGGTGGTTAATAAATCACTGGTAGATGAAAAGCAGTCCGGCGAATATTGTCAATCGGACATCAATGTTTTATTCGGAACATATGCCTCTGAAAAAGAAAGAGATACCAGCAAACCAACCATAAAAAATCCCAGAGGTGTTGATGAGGCGCAGAATATTCTGCTTGATTCTCTGTACAGTGCTACTGCAAAAGGGGCTCATCCTCGAACTGGATTTGAAAGAGAATTCACCCTTGTAAAATATGGCAAAAAGTATCATCCGGTTAAGAAGTACGCTGTTGATTTGGCAGATATGACGCCGTCAAACAAGGATAAATATCTACCAGCTAAGCGTAAATGGTATCTCAAAGTGGAGGGCCTTTTCAGAGATTTTATCGAGAGAGATGCAGTAAAGAAAGATTATCGTCTTTCTCAGGAATACTGTATGATATTGACAATCCGAGACCCTAAAAAAGCGGCACCCGTTTATGATGAGGTATCGCAGCAGTTGACTGAGAAAAACTTTATTCATTATGATGTTCGAGTTAGAAACAACATCAAGGTGACTAACTCAGTAGATAATTAAATATTGCTGCACTTACCGATCAAGACCACCCATCTTGAGGGATGTTTGAAAGAAAAGACAGGTTCAGATACACGGTATACCCGTGCGTCCGGAACTGTCCTTTTTCACTTTATAGGAAATTGCGTTTTTTGAAAAAGGGAGTAAAATGAAAATGAAATAAAAATGGGCATAACAAAATAGCGGACATTATGAGAGTCTGCCGAGACTTTTGAATATGCAGTTTTTGTTTTTTAGGTCTGCGCTATATGACCGCCATGAGTAGAAATTTAGAAAAGTTTGCTAGGGCGATTTGCCCAAAACTTTCCTAAGCTGGTCAACTAGCGCAGTTTTTCTGTACCATATCTCCATAATCTCCATGGTGTTGCCACAGTTTGAACATTCTAAAGGATCACAGCCAAAAGAAGCCATAATAGAGAGTCTCCAGTAATTCAAGGATTTGAAGTAAGGATGCTTTTCCTTGGATATGGAATAGAAAAAGTGCTTTTCCTGAGGATGATGCTTGGTATAAATACCATAATATCGAATCATTTTAAAATGCTTTTCAGGAATATGCTGAATAAGCTTTGCGATAAACTCCATAACGGGAACTGTTTCTTTGATGAATTTGTTGTCCTCATGGCGCTTGTAATGGAAAGTAAAGAAATTGCTATCATAGTTATCAATGCGAGATGAAGCAATGACAGGACGTCCTAAATAGCGGCTGATGTATTTGATGGCATGATGAGAAGTGCCGGTATTGGGCTTGGCTCTTACATAAAAAAACTTTTTATGGCGAGCATAGATGGAAGCTTTAATCGATTTGAAGGAAGCCCCAATACGAGGCTCCATTTCGTTTAGCAAAGCGGTACAAAAGGCATCGCGAAGAAGTGTGAAGTTAAAGTGTTTCACACGACGTCAGACGGTATAATTACCGGAGCCGCCTTCAGAAAGAAGACAATGGATACGAGGATTCCATTTTAAATCACGACCGAAAGTGTGAAGGACGAGAATGAAACCGGGAGAGAAGTTTTCGTGTTTATTGAGCTTATTGAACATGTAGAAAATCACTCTGGACACAGCATGGAAAAGGCAGTTTAAAAGATTTCGGTTTTCAAGGAAAAAGTGCCTGAGTTCTTCAGGAACGGTAAAAACACAATGGCAGTGAGTATAGTTAATGAGTTTGAGAGACATAGCAACAGCCCGTTTTTTAGCATAAAGAGTACCACCGGAATCAGGAACGCCACACTCGACTAGACGAGTGATGTTATCAAGCTCAGTTTGGCGCAGATGCATGGAATAGATAATTTCTTCATAATGATCTCTAAATATGGTTTGAATCGTGTTCATACTTCTATTATGAATGAAAGTCAGATAAAAAGAAATCCCCACCCCTCAAGATTGAGAGGCAGGGGTGTTGAAGTGCGGAACGCACTTTTTTATTCAGGGACAAGAAGGTTTTTTATTGGGAGGAATTCGATGAGGTTATTTGAGAGTGTAAGGTCGGCAGTCACAGCACGGGATGCTGCCGAACAATATGGGATCCGTGCAGACAGGAAAGGAATGGCCTGCTGTCCTTTCCATGATGACAGGCATTCGAGCATGAAACTGGATACACGTTTTCACTGTTTCGGGTGTCAGGCAGACGGTGATGCGATCGAACTGACACGCAGACTGTTTGGCTTTGAGCAGCCGGTGGATGTTGCGAAAAAACTGGCAGAGGATTTTGGGATTTCCTACGAGGAATCGCATAAGAGAAAAAGCAAAAAGGCTGAACAGCCGCGGGAAGAAACGAAAGAAAGTAAGGTCAGGAGAATCGAAAAGCGCATCAGCAAATGGCTGGATTATGCTGCGGATGTTCTGATCCGTTATCGTAAGTGGATGACCTTCTGGGAAGTGTTTTATAAACCTGAGATCACCGATGATGACTGGCATCCGCTCTTCTGTGAAGCGCTGAACCGAAAGAATTATATCGATTATCTGCTGGATGAACTGTTTGGCGGAAGTGATATGGAGTGACTGGGTTTTATCGGAACTATCGGAAGGAGGTGAAGAAAATTGAAGAACGAACTTATGAATATGAGCGAGGAATCCTTGATGGAACGGGATGCTGATCTTCGGGAAGATGCATCGACTATTGAAGATGTTCTTGCATGTCTGGTCCGAACAGAAAAGAAAGCAGTCCAGCAGACGATTGAGAATGTTGTCTTTGTCATGGAACACGATCTGTTGATGAACAGAAGCATCAGAAAGAATGAACTGACCGGACGCATGGATGTTGTAAAGAAAATGCCATGGAAGCGAAACGGTGTCTCTCTCATGGAAGCTGATGGCAATCAGATACGTCTTTATCTGGAGTACAATTATTCTCTGACCAGCGAACGCTGTATCAGCATCGGCATGGATGTGGCGGAAAACAAAAACAGCTATCACCCCATCCGAGACAAACTGGAAAGTCTGTACTGGGAGGGTACTTCTCGTATTCGCTTTGCTTTGCACCACTTCCTTGGAGCAGAGGTCAGTGATTACACGGAAGAGGTTTTATGCATGCACATGCTGGCGGGTATCAGTCGAGTGTATGAACCAGGATGCAAATATGATATTGCCCTTTGTCTGGTTGGTCCGCAGGGCGGCGGCAAGTCAACGTTCTTCCGTTTTCTTGCCATCGATGATGATTGGTTTACCGATGATTTTCGTCGTCTGGAGGACAAGCGTGTCTTCGAAAAAATGAACGGTCACTGGATCGTGGAACTGTCGGAAATGAGTGCGACCGTCAATGCGAAAAGCATCGGAGAGACGAAAGCATTCATCAGCAGGCAGAGAGAAACTTACTGTATGTCTTATGAGAAATTTGCAGAGAATCATCCTCGCCAGTGCGTGTTCTGCGGCACATCAAACGATACAAGTTTCCTTCCCTTCGACCGAAGCGGCAATCGTCGTTTCGCACCGGTGGAAGTAAATCTTGCAAAGACGGAAGTTTATCCGATGGACGATGAACAGGAGTCCAGAAATTATTTCCTAGTCATTTCTAATGCTGAATGTTTTAAAAGAAGAGGTGTAAAGTAATGCAATCAAAACATAATGAGAAAATAGTAATTCTGGGAATGGAATCTCAAGATGATGCTTTTTGCTTTTCACACAGCATTCAGGATGCATTGACTGCAGCAGAGGAAGAACTGCTGATTGTTCATGAAAACATACACTCGATAAATAGCCTGAAACCGGATTGCGATAAGAACGATTATGCAGTTGTTGCTGGTTCAGGCGCACCATGTGGATTAATCGATATTTTTCTGGTTGGAAAACCTGGTGAAACGCCGCTTGGAGATATCACTGACAAATGGTTTGAATCTAGAACTATGGATTTTGCAAAACTATGCGGGTGGGATAGTCCAGATAATAAGACGCTTTTTTCAGCAGTCCGGTTTTTTGAGAAGAAGTTTAAGATCCCATGCGATCAGCGTGGTGCCGGTGATGCTGAAAGCTTTATCTTTGATTTGTCGCCGGCAAATCATCATTTCAAATCGTTAGGACATAATCCAACGATTCTGGGCCTATTTTTCTCAGTTCTTGACCAGTTTACGAACTCCTCTCCTTTTGTAACTGAAGGGAAACTGATATCTTTAGTGGATGCAGATAATAGTTTTGAACTTTGAGGTGGAAGTATTCCGGCAAAACTATTCTGTGGAATCGCAAATTGGTTCGGGCACTTGGTTTCAGATATGTCTGGATCATCTGGCAGTAAGACTCGTGATATAGGCATTCCATCTCCAATTCTGGTGGGGTCAAATGATATTATCGTAATCAGACGGAAATTGAGGATTCCTGCAAATGAGTTCGATAGATCTATGAATGAACTGGCTGCCGAACTGTATAAGCAAGGGGTTGATACTCGTTTTCAAGCTGCTCAGATGATACCTGTCATTGTTAACAAACTGGTAGTCAGACTATTTTATGCTGTACGCCATATGCTACGTTACTATTCGAACAAAGCGAAAGCAGAACGTTCATTCAAAGCGATGTGGAGCAACTGTGAGCTTTTCAACAATCCAACAGTCAAACGAATGCTGACAATTGCACATGGTTCATTCTGTTTGATTGATCCTAGTGATGCTGCTATTCGAGGCTTTGCAACTGGTGCAGGATCTTTCAATGTAGTTGAATTCTGTATGCGCATAAATTACGCCGGAGTCGGTCGTTTCACAATCTCTTTGTACGGAGAGGCAAAGCGCGGTATACATCTGAAAAAAGTGCAGTCTGATGTGGCGTTTGCGAAATGCGAGTGGATAATTGTTAAGGATTATGTAGAAGCCCTTAATCAGCTTGCAGAGATTTATGGAGATAAATCATTGGCACAGTTTGTAAACAATATGACCATGTGCGAATTGCATCTGAAGGCTTTTCAAGAAACCTCTCTGATGTCTGAAAAAGCAAACGTCCCGACAGAGAAAATACTGAAAAACAAAGCAGATATAGATCATTATTTCATTGGAGATTAATGACATGACAATGAAACCGTTCAAGAGGAATTTCAAGCAATCGCAGAAAAATACAAGTAGCTGCTGTTCGTTGAGAATATGACAGATTGTGCTGCTTAACAAATCATTACAGAATATACGGAATCATCTTATAGAGTAAGCTGATTTTTAATCCAATATTATTTGCGCTGTTCATTGAACTATTCTATAATAAACATATGAAAGCCGTTTCTGCATTTGCGGCTTCTTGTCACTGTACTTTTTCCAAAAGGGGCGAATATGAAAATCAGAGAAATCACCGAAAATAAAAAAGAATTCCTGGATCTGCTTCTTTTGGCAGATGAGCAGGAGGATATGATTGACCGCTACCTGCAGACAGGGGATATGTTCCTGATGGAAAAGGATGGACAGGCGGTCAGTGTCTGCGTGTGTCTGCCTTTATCCGAGGAGCCTGGCATTTTAGAAATCAAAAATCTGGCGGTGCATCCGTCTTTTCAGAGGAAGGGTATTGGCAGATCTATGATTGCGTTTATTGAAAACGGATATCGCGGCGAATACAGTGTTCTGCAGGTTGGCACCGGAGACAGTCCGCTGACCGTACCTTTTTACCGTGCCTGCGGTTTTAGAGAGTCGCATCGAATTAAAGATTTTTTTACAGAAACTACGATCACCCCATTTACGAAGGCGGTGTAAAACTGACAGATATGGTATGCATGCGTAAATCAATCTAAAAACCGGAGTGATTGAGGAGTCAAAATACGAAAAAATTCTTTAATGAAAAATGAGAGCAGAGAAAAGAAAGGAGAATGAAACTTATGCTGTCAGACAGACCCGGAATCAAACTGAATCAGTATGTCTCCGACTATGTAATTTTTGATTTGGAAACAACCGGAATCTCTTGCGCAGGGGATGCGGTGATTGAAATTGCAGCACTAAAGGTTTCCAGCGGGAAGATTATAGACTCGTTTTCGACACTTGTAAACCCGGAAAGACCGATTCCTTACGGCGCCAGCAGAGTAAACGGCATTTACGATGAGATGGTTCAGAACTGTCCGGCCATAGAAACCGCACTGGGTGGTTTTTTGGATTTTGCGGAAGACCGGATTCTCGTCGGGCATAATATTCATGCCTTTGATATGAAATTTATCAAAAGAGATGCCGTGCGCCTCTGGGGAAAAACTGTCGGAAATGATTACATAGATACTCTGGCTATAGCCAGACAGTACCTGCCGGGGCTTGCTCACCACAGGCTTTCCGATCTTGCCGTTTATTATGGAATTTCGGCAGAAGGCGCTCATCGGGCATTGGCGGACTGTAAAATGAATTATTATGTTTTTGAGCAGCTGGGCAGAGAAATGCAGGCACCGCAGGCAGAAATAAAGCTGTGTCCTCGCTGCAGAAGACCTTTGAAAAAGAGAAACGGAAAGTTCGGGCTGTTCTGGGGCTGCAGCGGATACCCGGAATGCAGATATACAAAAAACATCAGGGATTGAGTGTGCAGAAAAGCAGGGCACTCGGAATCTTTCCGAATTGTACATATCGTAAAGGAAAGTAAAGAGTAAATTCTTTACTTTTTTTAGTTGGCGCCGTATAGGCATGATAAAACCACCGGTTCAACCGATAATTTTGATTATAATCTTCAACCAATCTTGTAAATAATTTCATTTCTCTTTTGTAACTTTGTCACGGTTTTTTCTGATGAATTCTGCTAAATTTATCTCATTATCTAAGGAGGTACTTTTTATGCTGTCAAAGAATGTTGCAGGAACAGACCGCTCAGTCTGTGTGGCATGCGGGGTCTGCACTAAAGTTTGTCCGCGCGGCGCGGTTTCTGTATATAGGGGCTGCTATGCGGTTATTGATGAGATGCGCTGTGTCGGCTGCGGGAAGTGTGCAAAGGAATGTCCTGCGGGCTGTATTACTATCGGGGAAAGGCGGGAAAATTTATAATGAAAACGAAAAAGCACTGGTATGACTATCTCTGGATATGGGCGATTGTATATTTTTCTTTGGGATTTTTCAATATTCTCTTTGCCTGGCTGGGAATGATTGACTTTCTGCTGCCGGTAGGAATTGCTCTGTTTGGCGGAAATAAATGGTTCTGCAATAATTTGTGCGGAAGAGGTCAGCTTTTGTCTATGCTGGGAGGAAGGCTGGGCTGCTCATTCAAGCGTCCGACGCCAAAGTGGCTGACTTCAAAGTGGTTTCGGTACGGATTTCTGATTTTTTTTCTGGTGATGTTTGCGAATATGGTTTTTCAGACTTATTTGGTTGCGGCAGGGGCAGATTCCCTGAAAGAAGTTATCAAGCTGTTCTGGACGGTAAAAGTGCCGTGGGGCTGGACTTATTCCGCAGGCATTGTACCCGATTGGGCAGCGCAGTTCAGTTTCGGCTTTTACAGTCTGATGCTGACTTCCCTTCTCCTCGGACTGCTTTCTATGGTACTTTTTAAGCCGCGCTCATGGTGTGCATTTTGCCCGATGGGAACTATGACTCAGGGGATTTGCAAGGTCAGGAACCGCAATGAAGCCTTCGGAGGCTGCAAAGGCTCTGTAAAATAGACCTCTTTTTCTCTTAAACAGCTGGTATAGTTGATACCGATTTGTTATAATATTTTGCGTGATCGGTTTTTGAAAAGCATTGAAACCGGGCAGGTCTCGGCGAAAACAGTCTGCATGTACGCAGGCTGCGCCGACAGCAGAGTTTTAAGAACAAACAGAAAGAGAGAACAAAGACTATGTATGATTTTGATAAGGTAGTTGATCGGAGAAATACCGGCTCATTAAAATGGAATGTGCCGGAAAACCAGCTTCCTATGTGGGTTGCGGATATGGATTTTCAGACGGCGCCGGAAATCAGGCAGGCTCTTAAGCAGCGGGCGCAGCACGGGATTTTCGGTTATTCCGTATTGACGGAGGAATGGTACGAATCCATTATAAACTGGTGGCTGGTACGGCATAATTTCAAGATAGAAAAAGACTGGCTTCTCTTTGCTACAGGGGTAATTCCTGTCATTTCTTCTTCGGTGAGGGCTTTGACCGAGCCGGGAGACTCCGTTCTGGTGCTGTCGCCGGTATACAACCATTTCTTTATATCCATAGAAGATAACGGAAGAAAAGCGCTGGAGAGCAGACTGATTTATAAAGACGGCGCATACGAGGTGGACTGGGTTGATTTTGAAGAAAAACTGTCCGATGAAAAAACTGCTCTTTTAATTCTCAGCAATCCCCATAATCCGACGGGAAATATCTGGGACAGAGATACCCTTGCGCGAATCGGTGTTCTTTGCGAAAAACACGGCGTTGTTGTGGTTTCCGATGAGATTCATTGTGATTTGCTTGACCCGGGTTACGAATATACGCCTTATGCCTCGGTGTCTTCGATTTGTGCGGAAAACAGCATTACCTGCATTGCGCCCACCAAAACATTCAATCTTGCGGGTCTTCTGACTGCCGCTGCCGTAATTCCGAAAAAAACTCTCAGGGAGAAAATCGGCAAAGAGCTGGAAATCTCCGACGCATCTATGCCAGGAAGCTTTGCGGTGCCTGCCGCTGTCGCAGCTTTTAGAGAGGGGGGACCGTGGCTTGACGCCCTTTGCGAATACATTGCGGAAAACAAGCGTTTTGTGGCGGAATATCTTGAGAAACATCTGCCGGAAGTCAAAGCGGTATCGTCTCATGCAACTTACTTGATGTGGCTGGATTTCAGTGCAGTGACTGCGGACAGCAGAGAGCTCTGCAAATGGCTGAGAGATAAAACCGGTCTGTATATGAATATGGGAGATCTTTACCGAGGAGACGGAAATTACTTTGCGCGGCTGAATATTGCATGTCCGAGGTCTGTGGCTGAAGATGCTGTGAAGCGCCTGACCGACGGGGTTTATGCATATCTTGCCGAAACGGGAAGAGAGGGCGGACAGACTGAATGTCAGCCGTCAAAGAAATTCTGAAGAGGCAAGCAGAGTAGGGACTGCCCGTAAAACAGACGGGACTGCGGAATGAGGAAGGGTAAGTATGACAGATAAAAAAGCAGGCAAAGGAGAAATTATGCTGAAGGGACTTGTGTTTGATATGGACGGTCTTCTGTTTGACACAGAGCGGATTGTGCAGCGAAGCTGGAATCTTTCGGGAGCGGATCTGGGGTATTGTGATATCGGAGCGCATATTTACAATACCATCGGGTTTAACCGTGGGAAACGGGCGGAGTATTTTAAGGGTGTTTACGGCGAGGATTTTCCCCACGATATGTTTCAGGAAACAGCTGCCCGGTATTTTACGGAAATTGTTGAAAAAGAAGGGCTTCCGGTAAAGAACGGCGTGGGTGAAATTTTAGAATTTGCGAAAAAACACGGGCTTTCAATCGGACTTGCTACATCCTCTTCAGCAGAATATGCCCTTGAGAATCTGCGCAGCGCCGGAATTTATGATTATTTTGACGGCTATGTCTGCGGAAATATGGTAAAAAAGAGCAAGCCTGATCCGGAGATTTATCTGAAAGCCTGTGCTGCCATCGGAATCAATCCTTCCGAAGCCGTTGCGCTGGAAGATGCGCCGTCAGGAATTGCTTCGGCTTATGCTGCGGGACTTAGGACCGTGATGATTCCCGATCTGGTGCAGCCTGATGATAAGACTTTGGCTTCTGTTTGGAGAACGGCGGATTCTCTTCTTGCAGTTATTCCGATTCTTGAAAAGGAATTGGCAGAGGATTAGAAAGCGGGGGAAGTCGTCTTGCCCACGGAATTTCCGCTGCCCGCAGAACTGCTATTGCCCGCGCGGCTTTCTGTATGTCGGATAGGGCTTTTCCGGCGCTTCTTTCTAAAATAGTTAGTTGACACTAACCGAAAGCCGTGATAAAATATTTTTCAGCATAAAACTGGAGCAGTCTGTCAGGCGGCAGGCGGGAATTTCCTGCATTGTTGCAGAACTTTGGAATTTGCGGGGATTTTCGGATAATCGGAAGGAACCCTTCCGCAGTATTTTGAACCTCATATACCGATAAAGCTTTATTCGGCGGGCGGACTGTTTCATTATGGAATTTGTAAATCTGATATAGAAAGGAAGTCCTTTTATGACTTTGGATCAGCTGAAAAACGGGGAGACCGGAAAGATTGTGTCGGTAGGCGGCGGCGGTTCGCTGCGCCAGCACTTTCTGGATATGGGACTGATTCCCGGAAAAACGATAGAATACATTAAAGCGGCGCCTATGGGCGACCCGGTGGAATACAGGATTTGGGGATATGAACTGACTCTGCGTCTTTCCGATGCAAAAGAAATTGAAATCGAAAAGATGGACGAGACACAACTTTCCCGAGAGCGTCAGGAGGCGGAAGCACAGGCTTCAGAGGTACAGCAGGCAGCGCAGCAGGCGGGAGCAAAAACTTCCCGTACATACAAAGGCGCGGTCAAACCTGCTAAAAGCGCGGTTCGCGGCGAAAAGGGGCAGAAGACTGAAAAGCCGCATCATCCGGGGCTTGGAGAAATGGGAATTTATCATGTGGAGCCGAAAGGCGGTCCTCTTTCGGACGATACTGTGCTGACCTTCGGACTTGCCGGCAATCAAAACTGCGGGAAAACCACTTTATTTAACCAGCTGACCGGCTCCAATCAGCATGTGGGGAATTTCCCCGGCGTTACAGTGGACAGAAAAGACGGACAGATTCGTAAGCAGGAGAATACCCTGGTTACAGACCTTCCGGGTATTTATTCTATGTCTCCGTATACCAGTGAGGAAATTGTAACCAGAGAATTTTTCCTGAACAGCAGACCGAAGGGCATTATCAATATTGTTGACGCTACCAACATAGAGCGGAATCTGTATCTGACTCTGCAGCTGATTGAACTGGATATTCCTATGGTACTGGCTCTGAATATGATGGACGAAGTTCACGCAAACGGCGGAACAGTGCTGATTAACGAAATGGAAAGCGCTCTCGGAATTCCGGTGATTCCGATTTCCGCTGCAAAAAACGAAGGTATTCAGGAGCTGATTGACCATGCGGTTCATGTGGCAAAATACCGTGAATGTCCGGGACGGCTTGATTTCTGCGATGCAGACGGCTCTGACGGCGGCGCAATGCACAGATGTCTTCACTCCATTATGCACCTGATCGAAGACCATGCCGAAGCGGCGGAAATTCCGCTTCGCTTTGCGGCAAGCAAACTGGTGGAAGGCGACAATCTTGTGCTTGAAAAACTCCGGCTGGATCAGAATGAAAAGGAAATGCTGGATCACATTATTGTGCAGCTGGAAACAGAAAGCGGTATGGACAGAAACGCGGCTCTTGCCAATATGCGTTTTACTTTTATCGACAGAATCTGCAGAGAATCTGTTGTGAAGCCCCATGAAAGCAGAGAACACAAGCGGAGCAGGGAAATCGACAAGGTTCTGACCGGAAAATATACGGCAATTCCAAGCTTTATCGCTATTATGGCTGTGATTTTCTGGCTGACCTTCGGTGTAATCGGCGCATTTCTTTCCGACCTGATGGAAACAGGGATCGGCATATTGACGGATATGGCTGATACGGCTCTGACGGCGGCGCAGATTAACCCGGTGATTCATTCCCTTGTAATAGACGGCGCTTTTGCCGGCGTGGGCAGCGTACTCAGTTTTCTGCCGACCATTGTCACCTTGTTTTTCTTCCTGTCTTTTCTGGAGGACAGCGGATATATGGCGCGGGTTGCCTTTGTTATGGATAAAATCCTGCGTAAGCTGGGACTTTCGGGGCGCAGCTTTGTGCCGATGATTATCGGTTTTGGGTGTACCGTTCCCGCTATTATGGCAACCAGAACTTTGCCTTCGGAGCGTGACCGCAAAATGACGATTATGCTGACTCCGTTTATGAGCTGCTCGGCGAAGCTGCCGATTTATGCCCTGATTACAGCGGCTTTTTTCCCGAATCACGGAGCTTTGGTAATGACGCTGATGTATTTTACCGGCATCGTTGTGGCGGTGCTTTATGCTCTGCTTCTGGGAAAAACCCGCTTCAAAGGTGAACCGGTTCCTTTTGTAATGGAACTTCCCAATTACAGATTTCCGGGGCTGAAAAGTGTCGGCAGACTGATTTGGGATAAAGCCAAGGATTTTATTACCAGAGCTTTCACGGTTATCTTTGTGGCGACACTGATTATCTGGTTCCTGCAGACCTTCGACAGTCATCTCAATGTGGTTTCGGATTCAAAGGACAGCCTTCTTGCGCTGGTCGGCGGTATGATTGCGCCGGTTTTCGCACCTTTGGGATTCGGAGACTGGAGAATTTCCACAGCGCTGATTACAGGCTTTACCGCCAAGGAAAGTGTAGTGAGCACGCTGACTGTCCTGATGGGAGGCACCACGGATTTGCTGCAAAGCTTGTTCACACCGCTTTCGGCAGTCGTTTTCCTTGTGTTTACGCTTCTCTATACACCGTGTGTTGCGGCAATCGGGGCTGTGCGTAAAGAACTGGGCGGAAAATGGGCTGCTGCCGTAGTGGTGCTTCAGTGCCTTGTGGCATGGATTGCCGCTTTTGCGGTCAACCTTGTGGGAGGATTGTTTTTTTGAGGCATAAGCAGAGTTTTGAACCCGGATTCATTCTTTGAAAAAGCATTTATTCAGAAACGGATTAAGAAAATTTTCAAGAGGTAAAAATATGGACGAAAAGAAATTATCTTGTGTGGACTGCGCCGTTACAAACTGTGAAAAGGATATAGCAGGCAGGTATCCTGCGTTCTGCCTGACGGAGAAGATGGATGAAACAGTAAAGGCTGACGCTCTTTCTTGTTACGAGGAGCCTGAGAATTTTCGGGTTATGGAAGCGGCTGCCGAAGTGGAGTGCGAAGGCTACTGTCAGTGGCCGAGGGTTCGTGAAATTGCGGAATTTGCTAAGAAAATGGGCTTTCGGAAAATCGGTATCGCAACCTGTGTCGGCTTGATCGACGAAGCTCGGACAGCTGCAAAAATTTTCAGAAGCCATGGTTTTCAGGTGTACGGAGCGGCTTGCAAAGTGGGCTCTGTGGATAAAACCGATGTGGGACTTGATGAAAAAAACAATGCGGTGGGCTGTAAAATGTGTAATCCGATTCTGCAGGCGAAGCTTCTGAATGAAGAGGGTACGCAGTTAAATGTAGTAGTGGGCTTGTGCGTAGGTCATGACAGCCTGTTTATGAAATATTCCGATGCTTTGGTAACGACTTTGGTAACAAAGGACCGGGTGACAGGACATAATCCTGCCGCTGCTCTTTACAATTCCCGCTCCTATTTCGGACCGCGGATTATGGGCGATGCAGACCGGGGTACAGACTTGCTTTAAGGAAAGACATCTGTATACCTGCTGCTTCTGAATCTGAAAACAGTCATATTCCCCTGATTTTCTGCATAAATAAAGTGCAGGAGGCGGGGAAGCATGCACAGAAAAAGTATGATATTTATATGCTGCGTGATAATCGGAACGATGGGCGCAGCTTTCTTTTTTTACTGTACCGCGGAAGGAAGCGGAAGCGGAGGCTGCGGGAGAGACGGATACGGCGCCGTAATTTCGGAAAGAAGCGATGGGCTTTGGGCGGTGCAGGCTGACAAAAGGTACGGACTTGGCGCAGCCGGAAGCCCCGTTTTTACGAGGAGAGAACTTTATACAGAGACTGAAAAGGGCGGCTGTACAGTAACTTTTTTCATAGACGGCATCGTGACGCAGCAGCTGATTGACGGCTATGGGCAGTCGGTTTGGAGAGCCTGTGAAAAAGCTGCCGCAGAAGAAAATCAAAGCGGCAGCGGATATGGTTACAAGGAGATGAGGCAGGCGGGAAAACTCCAGGAGCCTTTTGACTATTATTTGTGGTATTATAGATTCCGGGGACAGAAGTACCGGATCGGAATCTATTCCACAGAAATGGAAAACGGTGTCAGCGGCGGTCTGGTTCTGAAAATTGAGCCGGTATCCTGAAAGGAATATGCTTTACCTGAAACTTCAAACACAGCTTTCTTTTGCATATTTTTTCTGCCGCAGTTCCATAAAGACCATAAATACGGAAACGATAAAGGCAATGCCGTCTGCAGCAGGACCTGCAAAGATGATGCCGTCGATTCCCATAAAGCGCGGCAGGATTATAACTAGCGGCAGGAAAAAGAGAATCTGTCTCGTCAGGGAAATGAACATACCCTTTGCCGGTTTTCCGATGGCGGTAAACAGATTTCCCGTCAGCGGCTGCAGTACATTTAAGAAAGTGAAGAACAGGAAAACTCTGAAGAATTTTACGGCAAATGCGTAATATTCATCGGAGCCTTCGCCGAAAACACCGATGATTTCTCTCGGGAACAGCTGAAAAGCAATAAACGCGATGACCGCCACAACGGAGGCGTATCCTACTGCCAGAAAGAAGGCGGATTTTACCCTGCGGTAGTTTTCTGCTCCGTAATTAAAGCTGGCGATGGGCTGAAGTCCCTGAGAAATACCGATGGGTACAGAAAAAATCAACTGATTGACTTTCATAATGATGCCGGCGCAGGCAAGGGGAATCGCCTGACCGTAGACACTCAGAGCGCCGTAATAGGAAAGAGAATTGTTCAGCACAATCTGCACTGCCATCATGGCAAGCTGGTTGCTGCACGGCCCCATGCCGAGAGCGGCAATTCTGAGCGCGTATTTTCTGCGGGGGCGGAACATAAAAAGCCGCAGATGCACTGTTTTATAGCTGCGCAGATAATTGATGACCAGAAGACCTGCGACTGCCTGTCCGATAATGGTTGCAAAGCCTGCTCCTGCCATACCCCAGGAAAATCGGAATACAAAGAGCCAGTCGAGAACGGTGTTGATCAGTGCGCCGGTCAGGTTGCAGTACATAATGAAGCGGGGACTGCCGTCAGCTCTGACGATGTGGCTTCCTCCTGAGGAAAGAATCAGAAACGGAAAGCCTAAAGCTGTGACGCGTGTGTAGACGGCGGCGTAGGGCATAACATCCTGCGGCGTTCCGAACGCTGTCAGTACAGAGCTTAAGAAAATCTGCGCAAAAAGGCAGAGCAGAATGCCGCCCAGCACCATAAGCGAAATAGAATTTGCCGCATAAAATGCCGCGTCTTCTTTTTCTTTTTTTCCCATGGAAAGATTGAAGGCGGCAGCGCCGCCGATACCGAACATAAGCGCAACGGCGATGCAGGAAGTTGTCAGTGGGAAGGCTACATTGGTGGCTGCGTTTCCCAGCTCTCCCACAGCCTGACCGATAAAAAACTGGTCTACAATATTATACAGGGCGCCTACCAGCATGGCGATGACACTGGGAACTGCGAACTGCCGCAGAAGGCGGGAAACGGGTTCCGTACCCAGAGGATTTGTTTTATTTTCTTCCATTTTATATTTCTCCTCGTATTTATACTACCTTTCAGTATAGCATTATTCTGCAAAAATGCCTATAAAAGTATAGGAATTTCACCCTCATTGTGCTAAAATATAGCCACCGGGGCAAGATGAGAAACAAAGGAGATGACAATATGAAGTTTGAAATTGCAAAAGAAGTGTTTGAACTGCTGCCGAACGGTTATTTTGGCGTGGTGGCTGTATCGGGCATTGACAATAAAAAGGATATTCCCGAGCTTGCGGAGATACTTGCCGCAAATGTTTCGGATTGTGAAAAAGAGTTTGAGGGTGTAAAAGTAAAGAATGCCGCAGAAATTGCGCCGTACCGCGAAGCTTTTCGTGCAATCGGTATCAATCCGAACCGGTATATGTGTTCTATCGAAGCCCTTTTAGACCGGATTGCCAAAGGAAAAGGCTTTCCGCATATCAATAATATCGTGGATCTTGGAAATGCGATTTCCGTTAAATATAAACTTCCTATCGGTGCTCACGATATGGCAACTGTCAGTGATACACTGAAAGTGCGGCCTGCCTGCCAGGATGATGTTTTTATTCCTTTCGGAAGCAGTGAAGAGGACAATCCCGCAGAAAACGAGATTGTCTATGTTTCGGATCATCAGGTGCGTACTCGCCGCTGGACATGGAGACAGAGCGAAGTCGGCAAAATCACAGAGGAAACCTCCGATGTATTGTTCCCAATCGACGGTTTTGCTGACTTTAACAAGGAGCAGGTGGAAGCCGCCGCAAAAGAACTTGCGGAGACGGCGGAACAGCTTTTCGGCGTGAAAGCCGTAATCGGATTTATCGATAAAGACAACACTGTGTTTGCGGCAGAGTAAGCCGGATAAAATCGGTAAAGCAAGACAGGATAAAATAAGCTTTCGGTAAAATAGAGCAGGGCAGTGTAAGAAAAGGTAAAGTAAAGCAGGATAAGGCAGGCGGAATATGAACAGCGCATCATGGAATATGATAAAAAAATACGCGGAGATTCTTTCGAAAATGGAAGGATATTCTGCAGGGAAATGGAAAATATTAGTCAACCTTGACGGTAAAATATATGAGACGACTAACGACTGTAACTTTGAGAATCTAAAGATTTCCGATGCAATAGAGTCGGATGTGCGAAAGCCCGAGACGGCGGCGCTTTCAGGCAGTGAAATGCTGCGGGCGATGGTGCTGTCCGATACGCCCTGCTGCCGTATATTCACCGAAAGAGGCAAAACTCTTTATGCATCTCTTGATGATATGGCGCAGATTATCGGACCGTCTGCGGAGGCTGTGCCTTATGAGACAGCGGAACTTTCCCGCGCTCTCAGCGAATCGGCAGCCTGCTTTGTAAAGGGAAAATACACAGTGACTGCGGGACGCAGTCTCTTTGAAGCGGTTACAGCCCTTGAAGTCCTTGAAAAATCCGCGGAAATTCACTTAAAAGCCGAATTTTTGGGAGGCGCGGAATATCTGTCTTTTTCTGAGTCATTGCATATGCGAAAGCATTATCTGGAAAACTATTCAAAAACCGAAATGGAAATCAGGGAAAAAGAAGGCGAACCGCAGGAGAAAAAAGAAACCCTTCCGAAGCGGGAAACTGAAGAAAGAGATATTTTATGTAGTCAGGACGCAGACTTAGACCGCGGGAATCGGGACTCCGATTTCTCTTCTGCTTCGAATCAGCGGCAGGATGCGGAAGGTATGGAGCGTGTCCGGCAGGGAGAAGATGCAGAGCGGGAATATGAGCTTCGCAGAAAACTGGTCGAATATGGTTTGAAACTTGAGAACCTGGGTCTGGTACAGGGCACATGGGGAAATCTTTCCGTGCGTCTTGACGACCGATATATGCTGGTGACGCCTTCGGGCATTGCTTATGAGCATCTGACGCCTTCGGATATGGTGAAGGTTGAACTTGATACATTGGACTTTGAGGGAAGTCTGAAACCAACTTCGGAGAAAGGGCTTCATTCCAGAATCTACCGAAAAAGAAAAGATGTCTCTGCAATTATGCATACCCATTGCCGTAACTGTTCTGTTTTTGCGGCTTCCGAAAGAGATGTGCCTATTGATTCGGATGATGAACAGATGATCGACAGATTTGAAAATCCTGTAAGAACAGCGGTTTATGCTTTGCCGGGAAGCGACGCTTTATGGCAGAATACGATAGAAGCACTTTCGGAAAACAGCGGATGTCTGATGGCGCACCACGGGATGCTCTGCACAGGGGATTCTCTGGAGGAGGCTTTCGAAAAATGCTGTATGCTGGAAACTTATTGCAGTGAATATATTGCGGGCAGGTACAAAAGTCCGGTATACAGCCGGGCGGACGGGACTTTTGTACCGGAAGATAAATTCTGTAAAGCCGGTGAAACTTTGCAGGATTGGGACAGCCGCACAGGCAAAAAAGAACGCGCTTTTGCAGAGGAGAAAGCGAAAGAAGAAGCTGAGGAAGCTTCTGCCGATTCTTTGAGATATATTGTGGAAAAGCAGCGGGAATTTTTCAACCGGGAGGAAACAAGGCAGCTGCATTTCCGAAAGAATGCGCTGATTCGCCTGCGCCGAAATTTGAAACAAAGAGAAAGAGAGCTGCTTGGGGCGCTTGAAAAGGATTTGGGAAAGTCTGCCTACGAGGCATATGCTACGGAAATCGGTCTTGTCTACAGCGAGATTTCCTATATGCTGAAACACCTTGACAGCTTGGCGCAGCCGAAGCGGGTGAGTACGCCGCTGACGGCTTTTCCGGGGAAAAGTATGATTTATCAGCAGCCTTACGGTGTCACCCTGATTATGTCACCGTGGAATTATCCTGCACAGCTGACACTGATTCCTTTAATCGGCGCCATTTCCGCAGGAAACTGCGCTGTGGTGAAGCCTTCGGCATATGCGCCCGAAACCGCATCGGTTCTTGCGGAAATTCTCGGGGAAACCTTCAGCGATAATTTTGTATATACCGTGCTGGGCGGCAGAACCGCAAACCGGAATCTGCTGAAGCAGCATTTTGACTATATCTTTTTTACAGGCGGAAAAGAAGTCGGACGCACTGTTATGAAGGCGGCGTCGGAGCATCTTACGCCCGTCACTTTGGAACTGGGCGGAAAGAGTCCTTGTATTGTAGATGAAACTGCGGATATTGCAGCGGCTGCCCGGCGGATTGTCTGGGGGAAATTTTTAAACTGCGGACAAACCTGCGTGGCGCCGGACTATGTTCTGGTCCACGAAAGGGTAAAGGAGCGGCTCCTTGAAGCGATGGTGCGGAATATAGAGGCGCTTTACGGAGAAGAACCTCTTCGCAGCAAGGATTACGGCAAAATCGTAAATCGCAGGCATTATGACCGCCTTGCAGGACTTCTTGCAGGAGAAACGCCTTACTATTTCGGCGGCTATGATGAAGCTGCCTGCAAAATCGGACCGGTTATTTTAGACGATGCGGACTGGAACAGTTCCTGTATGCAGGAAGAAATCTTCGGACCGGTGCTTCCGGTTCTGACCTTTGAAAACCTGCGGGAAGTAAAGGACAGGCTGGATCTGCTGCCGCGTCCTTTGGCGCTGTATCTCTTCACGCGGGACAAGAGAACGGAAAAAGCTGTTATGGAGGGATTCTCTTTCGGAGGCGGCTGCGTTAACGATACCGTAATGCACCTTGTTACCTCTAAAATGCCTTTCGGCGGGATCGGCGAAAGCGGTATGGGCGCCTACCACGGAAAATACAGCTTCAGGACATTCAGTCATGAAAAGAGTGTGCTGAAAAAAGGCAGACGCCCGGATTTACCGATGCGGTATGCGCCTTATCCGAAAGGACTGTCTCTCTTGAAGCTGTTTCTGAGATAGCGGGAGCGGAATTTGTCTGAGACATAGGGATTCATACGAAATTTCCGAAGCGGGCAAAACCAATCCGAACCGCAAAATGAAAAAGCTGTCAAGATAACATATTTAGATTAGGAAGGACTGACGGGATTTATGGAAGATCTGTTGAATAAAGTATTGGAAGACTGTCGTCGTTTCACTCTGGAAGGCGAGGTGGCAAGCTACATTCCGGAGCTTGCCAAAGCGGACAGAGAGAAAATCGGTATTTATGTCGCTACCAACGAGGGCGATTACTGTGCAGGCGACTGGGATAAAAATTTTACAATACAGAGCATTGTCAAGACTGTATTTCTGATGCTGGCGGCAATTGATAACGGAATTGATGTGGTCAAAGCCCATGTAGGCGTAGAAGCTACGGGAAAGCCGTTCAATGCGATTGACTATGCGGATTCTCAGCTTTTGAAGGAGCATATCAATCCGATGGTGAACATCGGTGCAATTGCAGTCTGCGGTATGGTAAAAGCCCGTGACAATGAAGAACGGTTCGGCCGTTTGATGGAATTTATGCGTAAAATTACAGAAAATCCCCGTCTGGAAATTGACAGGGAAGTTTATCGTTCCGAGAAAGAAACGGGCAACAAAAACCGGGCTCTCGGATATCTTCTGAAGAATAACGGAATGATTTACGGCAGTGTGGAGGAGCTTTTGGATGTGTACTTTGCTATGTGCTCCATCAAAGTAAACTGCCGCGACCTTGCAAATATTGCTCTGCTTTTATCTAACCACGGAAAAAACCGAAGGGGTGAACAGCTGATTCCAAAGGAAGACGCAGTTTTTATGAATGCGGTTTTGACAACCAGCGGTATGTACGACGGAAGCGGTGAATTTGCCACTACGGTTGGAATCCCCGCAAAGAGCGGCGTCGGCGGCGGAATTATGGCGGATTGTCCGGGCAGGATGGGAATCGGCATTTATTCGCCGGCTTTAGACCGCAAGGGAAACAGTGTCGCCGGAATTAAAATGCTGGAAGCTTTAAGCAAAGCGTGGGATTTGAGCATATTTTAGTGAAACTGCAAAGGGGCGGAGGACTAAGAACGCGAAATAAACATTTGAAACAGTATGACGGTAATAATAAAGTAAATATAATAACTGATATACGACAGGAGGTAGAACTATGCATTGTACGCGTAAGGTAACAGAAGATTTGTACTGGGTGGGAGCCAACGACAAGAGACTGCATCTCTTTGAAAACATTCATCCGATTCCGCAGGGGACATCCTACAATTCTTATTTGCTGAAAGATGAACAGACCGTACTTTTTGATACGGCGGACTGGTCAGTCTGCAGACAGTTCCTTGAAAATGTGGAATATGTGCTGGGCGGCAGAAAACTGGATTATCTGGTGATTAACCATATGGAACCGGATCACGGCGCATCCATTGAAGAAATTCTTTTGAGATATCCCGATGTAAAAATTATCTGCAGCGCCAAAGCTGCGCTTTTCATGCAGCAGTTCGGAATTTCCGCCGATTTTGTGGAAACCGTAAAGGAAGGGGAGTCCAGAACCTTTGGACGCCATAAATTGACTTTCTATATGTCTCCGATGGTGCACTGGCCGGAAGTTATGGTAAGCTTCGATGAAACTGACGGCGTGCTGTTTTCTGCGGATGCTTTCGGCAGCTTCGGCACTTTGGACGGAAAGATTTTTGCCGACGAAGTGGATTTTGACAGAGATTGGATTGATGAAGCAAGAAGATATTATACCAATATTGTGGGGAAATACGGACCGCAGGTGCAGGCGCTTCTGAAAAAGGCAGCAGGTCTTGATATTCGCTATATCTGTCCGCTGCACGGTCTGGTGTGGAGAAAAGATCTGGCATATTTTATCAGCAAATACGATAAAT
Source organism: uncultured Eubacterium sp. (assembly GCA_937894585.1). GTDB lineage: Bacteria > Bacillota > Clostridia > Peptostreptococcales > Anaerovoracaceae > Senimuribacter. The sequence continues at coordinate 694 of CALBGO010000061.1, read as the reverse complement.
GGTCCAAATATGAACCGGAAGAGCAGGGCGTTATGATTGCCTATGCGTCTATGTACGGAAATACGGAAACAGCCGCAAATATTCTGGCGGCAAAGCTGTGCGAAAGAGGCATTACAAATGTAAGATTATACGATGTTTCCTGCACCCATGTTTCCTATCTGATTGCAGATGCTTTTAAGTACAGTCATCTTGCGCTGCTGTCGGTTACTTATAACCTGAATGTATTTCCGGTGATGGCAAACTTCATTGAAGATATGGCGGCCTTGAATTTACAGAACAGAACTGTGGCAATGGTCTGCAACGGCAGCTGGGCGCCGCAGGCAGGTCCGAAAATGTGTGAATCCGTATGCAAGATGAAGAATATGAATCAGCTGGGAGAATGCTTAACGGTAGTATCCTCTCTCAATGAAGATACTTATAAAAAACTTGAGGATATGGCTGACGCAATTGCCGAAAGCCTTCGCGGGTAAAGCAGCTGCATAGTCCGGAACCGAGTCTGCCGGTGCAGTGAAAGCGTCCGCGGCGTTTCTGCCGGCAGAGGTATGAATTATTGTTTTTGAAGGTGCTGCTGGATTAGCAGAAAAACTACTGTGCGGCAGTTGTTTTATGAAGACAGAAATGACACACTTAACCGATATAAAAAGGGCACTGAAAAAGTCTGATTCATCAAGAAAGAATTAGGCTTTTTTCAATG
>CALBGO010000060.1 GCA_937894585.1 uncultured Eubacterium sp. | reverse complement strand
CACTAATTTCAATGGGTTTCGGAGTTTTTACGATGTACAACTGTCAAACTTGGGATTGTAATTGACTCATCTCTCTTATCATTTTAATAATTTTCTTCCTCTTTGGCAAGGGTTTGTTTTGTAAACCAAATTTTTAATGATTTTATTGGTAAATAATTATCGTTTTGATAATCCGATCGAATGAAGGGCGCATATTTATGATACATTCCCATCAAGTATTTCCATTTGAAAACCGTTGCGAAATTCTCCGATATGTGATATTATCAAACTAATCTGATAAAAAAGTTTTGATAGCGGGCTCTGCCCGCACAGGAGGAAAATTTATGAAATATAATATTATCGGCGAGCCTCTTCCCGTTGTCATCTGTGATATGGACCCGGGCGAAGTTATGATTACAGAAAGCGGTGCAATGAGCTGGATGAGCCCCAATATGAAAATGGAAACCACCACGGGCGGCGGCATCGGCAAAGCCCTCGGCAGAATGTTTTCCGGGGATACTATTTTTCAGAATCGCTATACCGCACAGGGCGGTCCTGGACAGATTGCCTTTGCTTCCAGTTTCCCGGGCTCCATCAAAGCAGTGGAAATTGCTCCGGGAAAAGAATTGATTGTGCAGAAAAAATCATTTCTTGCCAGCGAATCCACGGTGGAACTGTCTATCTTCTTCCAGAAGAAAATCGGTTCCGGTCTTTTCGGCGGCGAAGGATTTATTATGCAAAAGCTTTCCGGCTGCGGCACAGCCTTTGTGGAAATTGACGGTTACGCAGTAGAATACAATCTGCAGGCCGGGCAGTCCATGGTAGTTGATACCGGATATCTGGCCGCTATGGACCCAACCTGCTCTATGGAAATCGTTTCCGTACCGGGCGTAAAGAATATGCTTTTCGGCGGCGAAGGAATCTTCAATACAGTCGTAAAAGGTCCGGGAAAGGTCATTCTTCAGACCATGCCGGTCAATGCAGTAGCAGGCGCAATTCAGCCGTTTATCGTAACAGGAAACTGATTAACGCTTAAAATACCCCCTAAAGAAAGCAGAACATCCGCTGTGGAAAGATTTCTTCTCATTTCACAGCGGATGTTCCGTTTATTCCAAAAAGAAAACAGCCCGCTTTCTGCCTGGATTCCCGAATCTAAGGAGTTTTCTTTTCCCGGTTTTATCGAAAACTTCTTATCTCGCGGAGACCGTTTCCTCTCTCTTCTTTTTCTCAAATTACAATCAGATTTTTCTTTTCAGAAGATGCAAAAGTTTTTTCCAGCATCTTTTTATGACTCAGAAAGGCTTCATCTTCCATATGTTTGGCACCGGTCGGGCATCCTTTGATACATGCCTGACATTTGATACAGATTCCCGTTACCTCAAAAAAATCTTCTTCACGAATACTGCCCATAGGACATCTTTCCGCGCAGAAACCGCAGCCGGTGCACAGACGCTGATCCGTCACCGGTTTCGCCTTGAGAAATACCGCAGGAAGTCCGTCCTCCCCCTTAGGCACATAGTACGGTCCCGGCGGACAGTTTCCCGGAACCTTAGGTATCTTTTCCAAAAGGGCTTTCCTGCTGCTTTCCACTGTCTTTTCACCAAGCTGTTTCCCGAAACTCCGCCCATCGGAAATATCCGCATCATTCGGTCTTCCTGCCGCCAGAGCAGACGCAAAAGCATGCTGACATACAAAAGCTCCGCCGCCGCAAAAGAGAAATCCGTTCTCCTTCAGCAGAAGAGAAAGCTCCGACAAACCGTCATCAAAACTGCGCCCGCCGTAAGTTACAACAGCAGCGCAGGCAGCTCCCTTCCCTTTTACTCTGTCCCTGATAAAAGGCATAATTTTATTGGGTACTCTGCCCGCATAGACCGGCATTCCAAAAACCACCAGATCCTCCTCTCCGAAGGATAAATCCTTTGTTCGCATTGAAGGCTCCGTAATATTTACAATATCTACAGCTGAAATTCCTGCCGCTTGTGCAGCAGACACTGCGACTTCAACGGTAATCTTTTCCGTACTTCCCGTCGGACTGAAAAATACAGCCCACACCCGTTTCACTTTCATCTCAGTTTCCTCTTTCTTCATTTCCTTGTTTTTCTCTGTATTCTTTGTTATTTCACAATATTTTCCACATTCTTTTCTACAAATTTTACAGTGTTTTTCGGCATTCGCGCTCTGCAAGTTTACAGTGTTTTTCCGCATTCCCGTTCTGCGAGTTTACAGTGTTTTTGTGCATTCTCGCTCTGCATTACAGTTTTTTCTACATTCTTTCTGTGCAGTTTTTACAGTATTCCAGCAGCACTTCCCTTTCGTTCGGAAGGCTTCCTTCAATCACCTGCATCAGCAGCCGGTTCAGCATTTCTCCCACCGCTTTTCCCGAAGGAATTCCCTCTTCAATTAAATCTTTTCCGTTCACAGCAAGCTGCCGCAAATTCCGACAGGCCCCGGAAGCAAGAATCCGTTCCGCCTCTGCTTCTCTTCCCAAAGCAGCCAGATACAGCCGGGTGATACGGTCTCCCTCCGCCTGCATCAATTTTTTGATTTCCGTTTCGGAGCCGGGCGGCGTACTGTTAAGAAGCCGCGAAAGCACTGCCCCTTCAGCTGCAATCCGTCCGCTGAAAGAAAGTTTTCGAAGACAGGTTTCGGTATTCTCCGGAAACACCGCTGCCAGCCGCAGAGAAAGCACCTTCGGAAAATGGGAAACCTTCGCAGCCTCGATTCCTTCCGCCGCGACTTTCAGAATCTCCCCACAGGTTTCCAGAACCGAATCCGCAAAATCGCCCAAAAGCAGTTTCGCAAGTTCTCCACTGATTCGTTCCTTCGAAATCTGCTTCAAAAGATCTGCACAAGCAAACATAGCCGTTAAAGTCCGCTCCTCGATTTCAAACCCCAAAACTGCCGTAAACCGGAGTCCCCGCATAATCCGAAGAGCGTCTTCCTTAAAACGCCGTTCAGGTTCTCCGACAGCGGCTACAATCCGCGCGGAAACCGCCTGTCTTCCCCCAAACAAATCAATCAGTCCCTGTTCAAAATGATAAGCCATAGCGTTCATAGTAAAATCCCGCCGCTTTAAATCCTCCTCAAGACTTTTCGTAAAAGACACCGATGCAGGATGTCTCCCATCCTTATAATCACCGTCGATACGGTAAGTTGTAATCTCCACCGGCTGTTCTTCCGAAAACACAGTCACAGTGCCGTGTGCGATTCCGGTGTCTACAGTTTTTTTGTCTTTGAAGCAGTCTTTTATCTGCTTGGGCAAAGCAGAGGTACACACATCCCAGTCAGACGGCTCTTTTCCCATCAGAAGATCCCTGACACAGCCGCCCACGATATATGCCTCATAACCTGCCGCCGTGAGCCTTTCTAAAAGCACCCTCACATAAGAGGGCATAGCCCTCTCATGCAGCTCTCCGCCATTGAAGTACTCCAAAACATCCGTCATGTCAGACCTCCACACTTTCCAAAAATCCCTGCAGCCATTCCTGCTCCGACAGCTCTTTTCCCTGCAGGTGTGCCGAAAAAAGCCTCGCCATCTCTCCCATATACAGTTTCTGAAATGCCGTACCCTTTCTTCCTTTTATACTACAGCGGCAGTCTCTATCCGTCAAGGACTTCAATCAAATATTCCCTCTTGACTTTTCGGACATATTTCGGTATTATTATGGTATATAAACGGTTATATTTCGGACATAAAAGAGGTGTTTTTATGAAAATCGAGGAAATGAGACAGCTTAAGGCTGAGAGAGGCTACAGCAATGCACAGATATCCAGACTGTCCGGTGTGCCTCTCGGAACCGTCCGGAAGATTTTTTCCGGTATCACCACATCTCCCAGATATGAGACACTTAAGGCACTGGAGAGGGTTTTCAGAGATACTGCCGAAAGTCGTTCTTTCGACACAGCATATGACCTTCATGGCAAATGCAATCTGAAAGTCAGCGATTCCCTCGCGCCTTATCTGACCAAACAGCAGGGAGAATACACCATAGAGGATTACTATGCGCTTCCTGATGATGTGCGGGTAGAACTGATCGACGGCGTTATTTACGATATGACTGCGCCGACTACCATTCATCAGATGATCGGACCTGCCATTTTCAGAGAAATCGATCGTCATATCGAATCCAGCGGCGGCTCCTGCGTTCCCTTCATGGCTCCTACCGATGTTCATCTGGACTGCGATAACAAAACCATGGTGCAGCCGGATTTTTTTGTCATCTGCAATCGCGACAGGATCACCAAAAGGCATCTTGAAGGCGCGCCGGATTTTGCCGTGGAGATTCTCTCCCCTTCCACCCGCGGCAAAGATTCTTTTACAAAAGCATATAAGTATATGGATGCCGGTGTCCGGGAATACTGGATCGTAGATCCGGATGCCCTGCGAATTACCGTCTATCTTTTCAAGGAGCGCAACATCGATGAAGTCAAAATCTATACCTTTAAGGATACAGTTCCCGTTGCCATCTTTGACGGAAAATGCGCCGTGGATTTTGCAAAGGTTTATGACCGGATCCGGTTTCTGTACGAGAAAGAAGAGTAATTTACCTATACAACGCTAAATCCAAACCACCGTTTAAATGATATCCCCCACATAGGTCATAAAAGATAATAAAAACCTACTGGGGGAAATCACATTAGAATTAGTGGTTTTATCATTCCTACACGACGTCAAAATACGGCACGGCGGCACAGCTAAATACTACCATAGCAATTTCGTCAAAGAGCAGTTAATCTGCTAAAATCTCTTTCAGTGCACGAACCGCGTAATTTATTTCTGTCCCTGTGTTTTTATATCCAAAGGCAAATCTGACAGTACCCTGCGGATAAGTTCCCAGTGTCTGATGGGCAAGCGGAGCACAATGCAGCCCGCATCTGGTCATAATCCCATACTCCGCATCTAATCGATAAGCCACCTCTGCATTATCTGCGGCTTCTGTAAAATCCAAAGAAACGACTGCCGTTCTCCCTTCCGTTCCGTCTCTTCCTGCGACAGACACCCCGGGAATAGTTTTGACGCCTTCCAAAAACGCTTTGGTCAGGTTCATCTCTGTTTCCAGAATTTTTTCCGTTCCCTCCGAAAGAATGTACCCCAGAGCAGCGTGCAGGCCAATAATCCCCGGTAAATTCAAAGTTCCCGCCTCAAAACGATCCGGCATGAATTCAGGCATCGTTAAAAGATTCGATGCGCTTCCTGTTCCGCCGCAGATTACAGGCTCCAAACACTCTGCAAATTCCTGTTTCAGCAGCATTGCCCCAATGCCCTGCGGTCCCAATAGACCCTTATGGCCGGGCACACATAAAGCCGACAAATTCAGTTCCTCAAAATCAATCGGCAGTACACCTGCAGTCTGCGCCGCATCTAACACAAAAGGAACGCCTTGTTTTCTGCAAAGCTCTCCTACAAAGTTCGCATCGGTCACAGTTCCGCAAACATTAGAACCATGACTCATTACAACTAATTTAGTATTACTTTTAAACAGGCGGCTGAAAGATTCCTTTTCCAGCCTGCCGTCCCGTCCGCACGGCGCAATAGAAACCTCAACACCTTTTTCTTTTAAAGCTTCGCACGGTCTCGCAACAGCATTATGCTCCATAGAGGAAATAATGACATGATCCCCCGCCTTTAAGAATCCTTTAATAATGAAATTCAGACTATATGTAACCCCCGGCGTAAATACAACAAACTTCTCGTCCGGAAAATGAAACAGCCTGCAAAGTCTGCTTCTGGTTTCGTATACAGTATCTGCGACTGTATACGCATCTTCATATCCCCCTCTGCTGATATTACAGCCTCGTTCTGTTATAAATTCCGCGATAGCTTCTCCAACACCGGGCGCCTTCGGAAAAGATGTGCTCCCATTATCCATATACACTTTTTTCATGTTTCCACCTATCCTTTTATTTCATTTAATAACATTATATACGAAAACCTCTGTAAGTAAAATTGAGGCTGCTTATCTTCGTCTTTTGCACGGACAGTTTTTTGTCGTGTCGAGTGATAACTCAATATATCATCAGAACTCATTCATAAACACAATTTTACATTTACCTGTCTATTGCTTATCATATTTTATAGAAGAATTTAATAAGAAAGGACATAATTTTCATGAAAAGCAATAAACTATTCATCACAATTTCCGGCGCTGTCATCGGTATTATTGCAGTGCTCCTCGTAAAATTCGGAAATCCTGCCAACATGGGATTTTGTATCGCCTGTTTCATACGAGATACCGCCGGCGCTTTAAAACTGCATTCAGCTCCGATCGTACAGTATATCCGTCCTGAAATCATCGGTCTGGTGTTAGGCTCATCTATTGTCGCTTTTGCAAAAAAAGAGCTCATCGCCAGAACCGGCTCCAATCCTTTGATCCGTTTTGTATTAGGATTCTTTGTTATGATTGGCGCTCTGATGTTTCTCGGCTGCCCGCTCCGAATGATGCTTAGAATCGGCGGCGGCGATTTCAATGCCATAATCGGACTCGTTGGCTTCGTAATCGGAATCGGTATAGGAATTCTTGCTTTAAATAAAGGTTTCTCTTTAAATCGTTCCTATAAAGTTTCCTCTTCCGAAAGTATTGTATTTCCGATAATTCAAATTATATTTCTTGCGATTTTAGTTCTTGCTCCTTCACTCCTTGCTTTCAGCAGTGAGGGTCCTGGTTCTATGCACGCACCAATCCTCATCTCTCTGGCAGCCGGACTTATTGTCGGCGGACTGGCGCAGCGAACCCGGTTCTGCACCGTAGCCGGAATTCGGGATTCCATCATGTTCAAAGAGTTCTCCATGTTATATGGATTCATCGCACTCATTGTTATTACTGTTATCGTAAATCTTGTTTTCGGATATTTCAACCCGGGGTTTGAAGCCCAGCCTGTTGCACATACCGATGGTTTATGGAACTGTCTGGGAATGGCTCTTGTAGGATTTGGCTCCGTACTTCTCGGCGGCTGTCCTCTTCGTCAGTTAATTTTATCCGGCGAAGGAAATATCGATTCTGTGATCAGCGTTGTTGGTATGTTTGTAGGCGCCGCTTTCTGTCATAACTTCGGATTGGCTTCTTCAGCAGAAGGCCCTACAATGAACGGAAAAATTGCCGTTATAGCCAGTTTTATTGCAATCGCAGCAATTGTGCTTTTAAATATTTCTGGAAACAGAAAGAAAGGAGTTAAATAGTTATGTTGGTAGATACAAGAGGCTGCTCCTGTCCACAGCCGATTTTAATGACGAAGAATGCTTTAAAAAAGGAATCCTCCATTGAGGTTCTGACTGATAATCCAACCGCAAAAGAAAATGTGACCCGATTTGCCAAAAATCAGGGATATACAACAAGCATTTCAGAAAATACGGAGGGTGAATACACGATTTCAATTCACAAATAGGTCGCTATGTCTTATCTAATAACTTTTTACACCAACTTTGACGCGTCTGTGTTCATGCGTACTGCCAAAAAATTCGGAACAGCTCGTATGAAACCGGTTCCGCGTCAGCTCAGCTCATCTTGCGGAACCTGCATTCTCTTTACACCCACAGCTGAGAATCAGCTGCCGCCGGAAATACTCCATCTGAGCTTTGAAAAATTCTATCAAGTCACCGATGCAGGCTATGAACTGTTAAAAGAACAAGAATAATTCCAATCGAGTAAGAGGAAGTAGCTAACCCTCTCCTCTCAGACCACCGTGCGTACGGTTCTCATACACGACGGTTTCAATAATTGAAGTGCACGGGGCTGTCGCATTAACGGAAATGAACCGTTAGGGCACGGCCCTTTCTTCATAGA
>CALBGO010000059.1 GCA_937894585.1 uncultured Eubacterium sp. | reverse complement strand
TGATGTTCAGGAACAGTTTGACGACTTTGTTAAGCAAGTCGACAAATCAAAAGTTATCAATGTAATCTTTTATGTGATTTTTATATATAAAGCTAAAGTCCTATATTTTAGGTGATACGGGAGTAAGAAATGAGTAATTTTAACTTCTTAAAAAATGAAAAACAGTTTGAGGCCTTTGCAGATGTTGCAATGTCCGCAGAGAAGATTATAAGCATTGATACTGAAGCCAGCGTTCTTAATTGCAGAAGAGCAATGGAATTTGCTATTAAGTGGATGTATTCAGTAGATGCTTCTCTCGAAATGCCATATCAGGATAATCTTGTAAGTCTTATGAATAGCGAGGATTTTAGAGAAATTGTTGGATTGGATATCTGGAGAAGACTCGACCTTATAAGACGGATCGGAAATAATGCAGCACACAGTGCCAAGAAAATTTCTTATGATCAGGCAGAGCTATGCATAAAGAACTTATATATCTTCCTTGACTTTGTAGCATACTGCTATGCAGACAGTTATATCGAAACAGAGTTTGATGAAAAACAGCTTGGTACAACCGAAATATTAAAGCCTGATGTAACTGCGCAGTTGGAACTTGATTTAAAGAAGCTTATTGCAGAAAATCAATCGCTCAAAGAAGAGCTTACAAGCAAGAGAGAAAAACAGCAAGAAACTTACAATCCAAAGCCGCTTGATTTATCAGAGTACAAGACTAGAAAGATTTACATTGATACAATGCTTCAGGATGCAGGATGGCAAGAAGGGAACACTTGGCTGAATGAAGTTGAACTTCCGGGTATGCCGAACAAATCTGAGGTGGGTTTTGCAGATTATGTATTATATGATGATGCTCATAAACCACTGGCGGTAATCGAAGCAAAGAGAACTTGTGCAGATGTTGCTAAAGGAAGACAGCAGGCGAAACTTTATGCTGATATTATTGAGAGACAATATGGCAGAAGACCGGTAGTATTTTTAACGAACGGTTTTGAAACGCGTATGATTGATAATCAATATCCTGAAAGAAAGGTGGCGTCTATCTATTCTAAGCGAGATTTAGAGAAACTGTTCAATCTTCAAGCAACTAAAAGCAGCCTGGCTTTTATTGAAGTTAAAAAGAATATTGCAGGCAGATATTATCAGGAGGCTGCAATAAGAGCCGTGTGCGAAAGCTTTGATAAGAAGAATCGCAGGAAGGCTTTGCTTGTAATGGCTACAGGCTCAGGTAAAACAAGAACAGTAATCGCATTGACAGATGTCCTGCTCAATGCCGGATGGATTAAGAATGTTCTTTTCCTTGCTGATAGAAATTCGCTTGTAACGCAGGCAAAAAGAAGTTTCTCCAACCTTTTACCGGATCTTTCGGTAACGAATTTATGTGAGGAAAAGGAAAATTACAATGCGCATTGTGTATTCTCTACTTACCAGACAATGATGAATTGTATCGATTCCGTTCAGGATGATCAAGGCAAGTTGTTTACATGTGGTCACTTTGACCTGATTATTTGCGACGAAGCGCATAGATCCATATACAACAAGTACAAGGACATCTTTGACTATTTTGATGCGCCGCTTGTTGGTTTAACGGCAACGCCTAAAGAAGAAATTGAAAAGAACACATATGAGATATTTGAACTTGAGAACGGAGTTCCTACATATGGTTATGAACTGGCACAAGCAGTAAAGGATGGGTATCTTGTAGACTATCTTTCAGTGGAAACAAAGCTGAAATTCATCGAAGAAGGTATTTCATACGATGATTTAACGGAAGAAGAAAAGGAAGAATTTGAAAACACTTTCAGAGACGAAAACGGTCAGGTTCTCGAAAGGATTGAATCTTCCGCATTAAATACATGGATTTTTAATATAGACACAATTAAGCAGGTTCTTCATATCTTAATGACTGAAGGTATCAGAATTAACTATGGCGAACGCGTAGGTAAGACAATTATCTTTGCAAAGAATCATGACCATGCAGAGAAAATACTTGAAGTATTCAACAAAGAGTACCCTCATTTGCCTGGTTTTGCGAAGGTAATAGATAATTATATGACCTATGCACAGAGTGCTATTGATGAATTTTCAGAACCAAATAAGCTGCCGCAAATAGCAATATCTGTAGATATGCTGGATACCGGAATAGATGTGCCGGAAGTAGTTAACCTTGTTTTCTTTAAGAAGGTAATGAGTAGAGCGAAGTTCTGGCAGATGATAGGCAGAGGAACTAGACTTTGCGAAGGTTTGATTGACGGTGCGGATAAAGATAAGTTCTATATCTTTGATTTCTGCGGTAACTTCGAATTCTTCAGAATACATAAAGGCAGAGCAGCAGCGAATATGTTAGCGCTTCAGGGAGCGATTTTCAATCTAAGATTCCAAATGGCGTACAAGCTGCAGGACATAAATTATCAGACAGATTACCTGAGCGCATATAGAAAAGAGTTGGTGGACAATCTTGTTGAGAATGTCGGCAATCTTAATCGTGAAAACTTTGCTGTCAGACAACATTTGAAATATGTAGATCAGTATTCAAACAGCATTAATTATAATGCGCTGACATATGAAGATACACTGATGGTTAGAGAAGAATTAGCCCCATTAATTCTTCCTGAAGAAGATGAAATCTCAGCGGTTAGATTCGACGCACTCGTGTATGCAATTGAATTAGCTTACCTTGCAGGTCATAAAAATAACAGAGCCAGAAAAGATTTGTTAAAGCGTGTAAATGCTGTTGCCGGTGTTGCTAATATTCCGGAAATACAGGCGAAAACAGATTTAATCAAGAAGATTACTGAAACCGATTATGTTGATAACGCTGGTATAAATGATTTTGAGCATATAAGAACAGAACTGCGCCATTTGATGAAGTATATTCCGAAAGGAACAAGGGTAAAATACGATACTAATTTTGATGATGATATTTTATCAATTGAGTGGAAAGAATCAGAACTTGAGAACGATGAACTTAAGAACTATAAAGCCAAGGCTGAATTCTATGTAAGACAGCATCAGGACCATTTGGCCATTGCCAAGCTTAAGACAAATAAGCCGCTTACAGCTTTTGATGTAAAGAACCTTGAAAGCATTCTCTGGAGTGAAGTCGGCTCCAGGCAAGACTATGAAAAAGAGTATGGAGATAAACCTCTTGGTGAATTTGTTCGAGAAATTGTTGGCCTTGATATGAATGCTGCAAAGGAAGCGTTTGCTGAATTCCTCAATGAGGCAAAGCTTGATAGTAGACAAATTTATTTTGTGAACCGGATTGTAGAGTACATTGTTCATAATGGTATGATGAAGGATTTATCAGTACTTCAGGAATCTCCATTTACAGACAAAGGCAGTGTTGTCGAGCTGTTCGATGATCTGAATGTCTGGATGGGAATCAGAAAAGTGATAGATCAGATAAATGCTAATGCAGTTGCATAATTGATGACTTGATTTTTGAAAATATGAAAGGCAGAAAATGCTCGCATAATCTGCATTTTCCATTTGCTGCTGATGATAGATATGGCATAGTTCAGCGGGCTTTTTTCCGGACATGGACAATCGTAGTGGGTTTTCATTATGGCAAGCGTCTTCTTTCTTAGTCTTTTATGTTTGCGTTCTTGAAATTTATTCCGTTTGATATTAAAATTATACCAGGTAAGCGAAAAGGAGCAAATGTAAAATGGAAATTTATTTACAGGGACTGACTATGGGACTGGCTTATGTGGCGCCAATCGGTCTTCAGAATTTGTTTGTAATCAATACGGCGCTGACGCAGCCGAAATCCAGAGTCTATCTTACAGCGCTGATCGTCATCTTTTTTGATGTGACTTTGGGTATGGCCTGTTTTTTCGGAATCGGTGCCGTTATGCAGAGCTCAAAGCTTTTGGAAATGGTGATTCTGCTGATCGGCAGTATCATCGTGATCTGGATTGGCATTGGTCTTCTGCGCGCAAAGGATACTATGGATACTTCCACAAAGGTGGATATACCGATCTTGAAGGTAATTTCCACGGCATGCGTGGTGACATGGTTTAATCCTCAGGCACTGATTGACGGATCTATGATGCTGGGAGCTTTTAAAGCAACCCTGCCGGAAGGAACGGATGCCTTTTTTGTAGGCGGTTTTGCATCGGCATCGGTGCTGTGGTTTCTCAGTGTATCTACCGTCATTTCTCTTTTCAGTGCAAAGTTTTCCGATAAAACCCTGCGGATCATCAATATTATTTGTGGTGCAGTTATTATTTTTTACGGGCTGAAGCTGTTCTGGAACTTCATTGAGCTGGTGATGTGATGTTGGACAGAAAAGGAACAGAGAAAACTAAGATTTGTATTTATCGGATTTTCGGCTGAATTTAAGGAGGAAGTTTATGACAAATTTTTATGTGACATATACTTTGGCTGATAAAAAGGCTCGTGACGAGTTTTACGCAGATATAAAGGCGGAGGCTGTGGTTTCAAAATCCCTTGCGGAAGACGGATGTATCCGCTACACGTATTTTTTCCCTGCGGACAATGATTATCAGATTTTTCTGTGGGAACAATGGGAAAGTAGAGAGGCGCAGAAAGCGCATACAGGACAGCCGCATTTTAAGAAACTGGGTGAAATAAAAGCGAAATACGAGATGGAGACGGAAATTACAATTGAAGACGCCGCTGAGCAGCGTTAATTTGAAAGAACCGGATAGAACGGCAGGATACCGTACAGAGTGAGATAGTATCTGCGTAGTGTGATAACAGGATGCAGTTATGTTTCTTCCGTAACTGTTTCGTAATAAAAAAGACACCGCAGCGATACGGATTCTTAACAGAATCGTCACAATCACAGACTATAATAAAAACTGTCAAAAGGAGATAGGGTTACATGAGATAATTTCTTTTGATCGTTCTTTCTTAATTATTAATATCGCAGCCAAAAGACTCTGCTTGTGCAGGGTCTTTTGGTTTTTTGTATAAGTGAGAATCCTGTCTTTTATACGGGGATGATTGCTGCAGTTCTGCGAACAGAGCAGACAAAGGGGGATTGACGGCGAATGTTAATCATCGTTGCTTGCGAAAACACCGGGGATAAGTGTATAGTATAAACAGCTTCGAAGCAAAAAAAGATATGAAAGAAGATGGTGTTATGTTAAATGATAATATAAAGAAATATCGCAGAGAAAGAGGAATCAGTCAGGAGGAACTGGCAGTGCGGCTGCATGTAGTGAGACAGACTGTTTCAAAGTGGGAGAGCGGAAAATCTGTGCCCGACGCCGAAATGCTGGCAGATCTGGCAGAGGTTTTGGAAGTGCCTGTAAGCCGGCTGCTTGGCAGAGAAATTGAGGCAGATAATGACCGGGAGCTTACAGAAGAACTGGCATTACTTAATGCACAGCTGGCGGAGAAAAACAGGAGAGAAAAACAGATGAGAAGAGCGGGAGAAAAGAGAGGACTTATTCTGTTTCTTTCCTTTATCTCGCTGATAGCTGCGGTCAGTTTCGAAAATCCGACAGCAGCGCTTGTTTTGTCAGGAGGCTGTATTCTGTCGGCAGTTATCATTTTGTATCGAAATCTGGCGCTTTTGAGCAGTGTAACGACAGAAAATCCCAACATCAAAGTTTTACGGATTACAACAATGGTTAATATCTTTGCTTTGGCGGCAGTCATCTCATTGGCGCTGCTCACTGCGGCGGACTTTATCTCTCTTTCAGTTCGGGAAGAGAAGATGTTTGCTATGCTGTTTATAGCTGCATTTATGATTTTCGCAGGAATTGTATCGCCGAAGCTGCCTTTTACCAGACACACAGGGCTTCGTCTTCCGTGGACCGTAAGAGATGAGGATACATGGAATCTGGCGCATAAAATCCTCGGGTATATTTCTCTGCCTGCAGCTATTTTGTATGCGGCATGTGCTTTGACCGTTTCGGATTTTGAGGCAGTAACTTTAATCGCAGTACTTCTTTGGATTGGAATTCCCGCTGGGATTTCTTACATTTTCTTCAGGAGAAAGTTCTGCGGCAGATTATAAAATGACTTTCCGGATTAGGCAGGAGCAAACCGTCTGCCTTTGACGGTTTTATAAGCAGCGGAATCATTTTTGCAGGCAGCTGATGAAAGATCCTCTGCGGTGCTTTTTCTTGAAAAATAAGGCGTCTTCGTGATAGAATATTGTTGAATTGTTATGCTTCATAGATATTTTTTTAATATATGAAACAAGTTGTAATACATCTTTGCGCAGCATCGAAGGAGAAAGAAATGAGCACAGTGATTATTACCTGCAGCAATGTCAGATATCATATCGATCGGGCGCAGGAGAAAGAACATACATCGTATCCGGTAATCGAACTGGACAGCAGGCTTCATGCAGAGCCGAAGGATTGAGAGCAAAGCTTTTTGAAACTATGGGGACACTGCCGGAATCTGTAGATCTGGTACTGTTATCTATGGGTATATGCGGAGGTTCTGCTGCCAAAGAACCTTTTCCTGTAAAAACCGTGATGCCGAAAGTAGATGACTGTATTACGCTTCTGCTACATACTGACGACAGATGGTTCCCAAACTTGAAAAAAGGGGGACATCTTTATCTTACGGATAAAATACAGGGGGATTTATCGGTGCGGAATATCCGTGAGAATCTGATTGAACAATACGGTGAAAAAAAGGGATTGAGGATTTTTGACATCTGGTTTGATTCTTACAAAAGTGTAGATGTAATAGATACGGGTGTTTATGACAGTTATGACAGGGAATATCTACGCATTGCCGAGGAGGAAGCGGCGATGATAAACTGTCCGGTCTGTCATGTGCCGGGAAGTAATCATTTGCTGGAAAAACTGGTAGGCGGGCGATGGGATCATCAGTTCCTTGTTGTTGAAAAAGGACGCGTGCTTTACGACGAAGATTTCCTGATATGATAAATCAATATAATATAGATTAGAGTGAGTCGATGTAATGTAATCCGGTACGGACTGAGACGATAAGGGGAAGGGCGGCTGTACTTTGGTGAAAAATGGCGGTACTGCAATGAAGGCGTGCCGCTATTTTGATTTCTTGAAAAGCATTGTTTTTCGTGATAGAATATCCTGAGAATATTTGACAGATGATGCAGATACGAGACGGATAAAGATGCAGCTGTTTGTCAATATGAGGAGGAACAAACGATGGATAAATTATATTCAAAGGTTACAGCTGTTTATTTCAGCCCTACGGGCGGCAGCCGGAAATATGCGGAAGCAATCTCCCGTGGGATAGATGAGAACTTTGCGGTCATTGATTTAACCGATCGGAAAAACAGAAATAATACCTATGTCTTCGGTTCGGAGGATCTGGTGGTTTTCGGTGCGCCGGTTTATGCCGGACGGCTGCCTCTTTTGCCGGAGGGTTTATTTCGGAATTTGGAGGGTAACGGAGCTGCCGCGGTAATTTCTGTAACTTACGGAAATCGGGAATTTGATGATGCCCTTTTGGAAATGAAAGACTTGTGCGAACAGGCAGGATTTAACTGCACCGGCGCAGCTGCTTTTTTGGCTCAGCATACCTATACGGATAAACTGGCGGGCGGTCGACCCGATCAAAAGGATTTAGAAGAAGCGGAATGCTTTGGAAAGACTGTGAGAGAACTGTTGGAAAAACAGCAGAAAGAAGTGGGCGGAGAGATGAATTCTGCCGGAACGGAGAACTTGCGGTTTTCAGCGGATTCGCAGTCTTCCTCAGAGTCCGTTTTGAAAAATCGTCTGCGCTCTATGGACGATATTCCGGGAAACCGTCCGTATAAGGAATGCGGGCGGATGCCGAAACATACGGAAACTGCGGATTTTTGCAGTGAATGCGGGCTTTGCTCCAAGATTTGTCCGGCAGGAGCCATTACTTACGGCGCGGGAATGGAGGCGGACGGAGAACTGTGTATCGGTTGTCTGGCCTGCGTAAAGAACTGTCCGCGAGGCGCCCGCTTTGTGAAAGATCCGGGACTTTTGCAAATCCGTGAAAAACTGGAACCTGCTTTTAGCGGCATCTATAAAGAAAACATCTATTTTATCGGCTGACAGGCGTACCGCGGAAATCATCGCAGGCAGTGCAAAAGATTCTGCCTGTAATTAAAACAAATAAAATACAACTTTTCCTATTGAAGTTTTATGAGGTACATCATACAATGATAATTGCGATAGGAGAAGAAAGAAATGGATAACAGAAACAAAAAATATGAAATTGATATGGTACGGGGGCCGGTTCTCAGGAAGATGCTTAAGTTTTCACTGCCTCTGATGCTTTCCAGTATTCTGCAGATTCTTTTTAATGCGGCGGATATTATTGTAGTGGGACGGTTTGCCGGAGATCATTCTCTGGCTGCAGTAGGTTCTACAACCTCTCTTGTGAATCTTCTGGTAAATTTATTTATCGGGCTTTCTATCGGAGCCAATGTAACCGCGGCCAGATACTATGGAGCAAGAAAAGCCGAACAGCTGAAGGATACGGTGCATACTTCCATTGCGCTGAGTCTTGTCAGCGGCATTATTTTAACGGCTGCGGGCATACTGGGCTCCAGACAGATTCTTGTTCTGATGCAGACTCCTGAAGAGGTTGTGGAGCTGGCGGCTTTATATCTCAGAGTATATTTTATGGGTATGACCGGTCTGATGGTATATAATTTCGGGGCTTCGATTCTCAGGGCTATCGGTGATACAAAGCGGCCTATGTACTATCTTGCCTTTTCCGGCGTGGTTAATGTGGTTTTGAACCTGATTTTCGTAATTCTCTTTCATATGGGTGTTGCCGGTGTCGGCGCAGCGACTGCAGTTTCTCAGTGGATTTCTGCATTATTAGTGCTGCGCTGTCTGATGAAAGAGGAAGGCGCTATGCGTCTTGTGCTGCGTGAACTGCATATCAGCTCCGATAAACTCATATCCATTATAAAAGTAGGGCTGCCCGCAGGTGTGCAGGGTCTGATTTTTTCTATGACCAATGTGCTGATTCAGGCGTCTGTCAATTCTTTCGGCGCTACTGTTGTTGCAGGTAATTCTGCTTCCGGTAATGTAGAAAATTTCATTTATTTTCCGATGAATGCATTTTATCAGGCAACGATTTCCTTTACCAGTCAGAATGTGGGAGCAAAAAGAATCAGCAGAATCGATAAGATTCTGACAAGGGGAGAAATCTGCGCCATCGGAATCGGTTTATCCATTGGACTTTTGGAGTTGGTGTTCGGGCCGGCTCTGCTCGGTATCTATTCGTCAAGTGATGCGGTAATAGAGGCGGGAATGCGGCGCCTTTCCATACTTGCTCCGACTTATGCCCTTTGCGGCGCTATGGATGTTATGGTAGGCGTTCTGCGCGGAATGGGTTACTCCATTGTCCCAATGCTGTTTTCTCTGATCGGCGTCTGCGGACTGCGTGTAGTCTGGATTTTAACACTGTTTCAGATTCCTGAGTTTCATACGCTGGAAATGCTTTATCTGACTTATCCTGTAACCTGGGGTGTAACGGTGGTTGCCCATATCATTACATTTATAGTTCTGCGTAAAAGGCTTCGTGAAAAAGCTGTTGCGCGGCTCTTGTAAGGTTTTGGTTTTCGAACTTCGGACAGTAGCGGGAAATACATATTGAAAGTAAATTCTTTAAATTAAATTGTATCAAATCCCTCGGAAGAGATATGCCTGCGGAATCATATATTCTGTATGGTACCTCGACACCGGGGGATTCCTGTATTCAGGGAAACAAAATACAAAAAAAGAACATTTTCTTGCAAAGAAGAGCATATTGTGTTATAATGGCAAAGTGTTTTCTGCTTTTGCTGTGAAATCAAGAAGCAGGGCAGAGCAAGAGGTTTGCAATTTTTATAGTTAAGGAGAACTGATTATGAGTGATTTAATGAAAAGTCTGATTGACTTTACCGGCTCTGTCAGCGACTGGATGTACAGTAATATTCTGTTCTGGGCGCTGATTGTTGCAGGTATTTTCTTTACAATTCGTACAAAATTCGTACAGCTGAGACTTTTTCCCGAGGGAATCAGAATTTTGACCGAAAAAAGCCATGAGGGAGGGATTTCCTCGTTTCAGGCGCTGATGATTGCCACTGCTTCCAGAGTAGGAACCGGAAATATCGCAGGTATTGCGACGGCTATCGTTGCCGGCGGTCCCGGGGCTGTTTTCTGGATGTGGGTGATGGCTGTAGTCGGAGGCGCATCGGCTTTTATCGAATCTACACTGGCACAGATTTATAAGCGGAAAGACGGAGAAATGTTCAAAGGCGGACCGGCTTACTACATCGAGAGAGCGATGAATGCAAGGTGGCTTGGTATTATCTTTGCAATTCTTTTGATTATTACTTTTGCTTTCGGTTTTAACGGGCTGCAGGCATATAATATTGCTTCTGCGCTGGAGCATTATGCCGGAGACAGTTATGCAGTGTGGGCACTGATTACCGGTGTGATTCTGGCTGTGATTTCTGCGGTGCTGTTCTTTGGCGGCGCGCATAAAATCAGTAAGGTGTCTTCTGTACTGGTTCCTATTATGGCGGCAGTTTATATTTTAATCGGACTGGCCATTACCATTGCGCATATCGGAGATCTGCCGGAAATTTTCGGTATGATTTTTGATGAAGCCTTTGATTTCGAAGCGATTTTCGGCGGTTTCGCAGGCTCCTGTATGGTATGGGGCGTAAAGCGCGGTCTCTTCAGTAATGAAGCAGGTATGGGTTCTGCGCCGAACGCAGCTGCTGCGGCTGATGTAAGCCATCCTGTAAAACAGGGACTGGTGCAGGTTATTTCCGTATTCATCGATACGATTATTATCTGCTCTACGACTGTATTTATCGTACTCTGCACAGGTCAGTACGAAGTGGGCGGCAGTCTGGACGGAATTCCTTTAGTGCAGGCGTCCGTAAAGACTCTGTTCGGAGAAGTTGGCGTAGGTATTATTACTGTGTCGGTAGCACTGTTCGCCTTTACTTCTTTGATTGGAAACTACTTCTATGCAGAAGCAAATGTGAAATTTATCAGTGAGAAGAAAAATGTTATGACCGTATTCAGACTTCTGGCGGTTGCTATGGTTTTTGTCGGTGCAAATTCCAATCTGCAGCTGGCATGGAATATGGCGGATATTCTGATGGGAGGCATGGCTCTTGTAAACATCATCGCTCTGTTCTGTCTGGGCGGAATTGCGGTGAGAGCGCTGGATAACTATGTTATTCAGAAAAAAGAAGGGAAAAATCCGGTGTTCAAAGCAGCTGATATCGGACTGCATAACACAGATGTCTGGAAATAATATGTATCAAGAAGTCGCAGGCGAATTTGCCTGCGGTTTCGTTTTTTGACCTGCGGATTGCAGGATATTGTCTGAGAGGCAAACGGAGCCGTATTCCGTAAACTGAATTTACGAGGTACGGCATTTTATATTTTAAGGTCATATTAAACAGAGCAAAGAGGGTGAATGACTTTTTTAGAATGCATCGTTTTTTTTTCAGACGGTCTTGCAATACGGGAGGAAGAGGAATATAATAATTCGGGAATGTGCTTTTAAAGTAAGAAAGATACGAGGTTGGAAAGGAAAAATGGACAAGCGAAAAGGTTATATCTGTATTTTTGCGGCTACGATTCTCTTTAGTTCTATGGAAATTGCGCTGAAGCTGTCGGCGGGAGACTTTCATCCACTTCAGGTCACAATGGGAAGATTTCTGGTCGGCGGACTGATTCTGATTCCTTTTGCGGTTTCAGCATTGAAGAAACGAAATCAGCATATTACGGCACGTGATATCGGCTGGTTTGCTGTGCTGGGTTTCATTGGAATTTTGGTCGGTATGACCTGTTATCAGCTTTCTATTTTATATATTGAAGCATCGAAAGTAGCGACGCTGTTCAGCAGCAACCCGCTGTTTGTTACGATTTTCGCAGTGATTCTATTAAAAGAGCCCCTTCTTAAACACAAGGTTTTGGCAATTGTCGGAGATCTTCTCGGAATTATCTGTATCGTGCAGCCATGGGCGCCGGGATTGAATTTAATCGGTATTATTTTCGTAATGGTTTCGGCAATACTGTTTGCTCTTTACGGAGTGCTTGGAAAAGCCGAAAGCAGAAAGCTGGGGGGAGTAACTCTGACCTGCGGGTGCTCGCTTATGGGCAGTGTGGAAATGATTCTGATGGCTGCGCTTACTCATCTTGATGCTGTTTCGGAGTTCCTGACAGAATGTGGTTTGGGAAGCTTTGCGGAAATTCCCTTTATTGAAGGATTCAACGCCGGAAATATTATATCGTTTTTATATGCTGCCGTCTTTGCAACCGGTATGGGTTATGCCGCATATTTTATGGCGATGGAATATGTTTCGGCTCAGGAAGCTTCTATGGTGTTCTTCTTCAAACCTGTACTTGCGGCAGTCGCTGCAGCAGTTATTCTGGGAGAGAAGATTCCTGTTCCGATGATGATCGGAATCGGATTCATTCTCACAGGATCCCTGATTTCTATGGTGGGAGACAGAAAACTTGCCGATTCAAAGGAGCAAGAAACGGATAAGATTACAGCTGAAAAGATGAAAGAAAAATTCGCAGCAGAAGAAGCCTAAGCGGAATTTGGGAGGATAATGGAATATGAGTTTGTTTAACAGGAACACAGCGCTTTTGATTATTGATATGCAGAAAGCTTTTGTGGAGCCGGGGGCGGCTCACTGCATCAGGCAGGCAAAGGATACTGTACCTGCGTGCGCAGAGGTGATTCGCAGGGCAAGAGAGGCGGGCTCTCCGGTTTTCTGGATTAAGAGGCAGTATCTGCCCGACGGAAGCGATGTGGAATTTACCAGAATTCCGGCATGGGAAGCCGGCGGAAAAACTATAGCTCCGGGATCTTGCGGGATCAACAGCGAAGAACTTGCAGACGGTCTTTTGGCTGAGCCGGGCGATTACGAAATCATTAAGCCGCGATGGAGTGCTTTTTTTCAGACGAAGCTGGATTTGATGCTGCGCCGTCTCAAAGTGGATACGGTAGTTTTGATTGGTACGACAACGCCGAACTGCATCAGAACGACTTGCTATGATGCTGTTGCTATGGATTACCGAACCGTTGTGATAGAAAAGTGCTGCTCTTCACAGACAGAGGAGATACAGCGGGTTAACATGGAGGATATGGAGCGGATCGGCGCCGAAATCATTTGGTAATCGGTGTTGTTATCACTTGACAATCGGTGAAATCATTTGGCAATTTACTTGGCAAATCATTTTGCTGGGTGTATAATGATGACAGAATTAGATTATATTGTTCCCGCAGGGAACGACAAGGGGAGCTTGCTGAAGCAGGCTGAGAGTAAGCTGGTATGCTTTGACCCGTAACCTGATTTGGATAATGCCAACGGAGGGAAATATTGCTGAAAGAAGAAAGCGGTGTATCTGTTTCCGGCAGATGCGCCGTTTTTTCTTTAGTGGCAGCTCTCTCAAGAGAGAAAGGAAAAAATTATGCTAAAAGAAAGATTTGACCGTCTGAGAGAAGGCGGCGCGCTGGTACACAACATTACCAATTATGTTACAGTAAACGATGTGGCGAATATTCTGCTGGCGGCAGGTGCAAGTCCGATTATGTCTGATGACATTGAAGATGCGCCGGAGATTACCGCTATTTGCGGCGGCCTGAATATCAATATCGGAACCTTGAATCAGAGGACTGTTCCGGCAATGTTTGCTTCGGGGAAAAAAGCCCGTGAGCTCGGACATCCGGTTCTTCTTGATCCGGTAGGCGCAGGGGCAAGCAGTCTTCGGACCCAAACTGCTGTCAGCTTGATGAAAGAAGTCGGATTTACTGCGGTCAGAGGGAATATATCCGAGATTAAGACTTTAGCAACCGGAAGCGGTACGACCAGGGGCGTCGATGCAGATGTTGCAGATGCAGTAACGGAAGAGAATCTGGATAAGGCAGTGGAATTTGTAAAGGTTTTTGCTGAAGACTGCGGCAGTATCGTCGCTGTGACAGGCGCTATTGACCTTGTCACAGACGGAAAAATCTGCTATATAATTCGAAACGGAAGAAAAGAAATGGGGCAGATTACAGGTACAGGCTGTCAGCTTTCTGCGCTGATGACCGCTTTTTTAACAGCAAACAGGGATGAACCGCTTGAGGCAGCGGCAGCTGCCGTATGCGCTATGGGGCTTGCCGGAGAAATCGGTTGGAAAAATATGCTGCCGGGCGACGGTAATTCAACCTACAGAAATCGGATTATCGATGCGATTTACAATATGGACGGGAAACAGCTGGAAGAAGGTGCGAAGATTGAAATCAGATAAGAATGCTTTCAGAGAGCAGCTGCTGCTTTATGCAGTGACCGACCGGCGCTGGCTGAAAGGGGAAACTCTTTCGGAACAGGTGGAAAAAGCGCTGAAAGGCGGCGTGACTTTTGTGCAGCTTCGTGAAAAAAATCTGAATGAAGAGGATTTTCTTGCAGAAGCGGCGGAAATCCGCGAGCTTTGCGGAAAATACGGTGTACCTTTTGTTGTAAACGATAATGTCGAAGTTGCATTAAAAAGCGGGGCAGACGGCGTCCATGTCGGGCAGAGCGATATGGAGGCAGGCAATGTAAGAAAACTGATCGGAAAGGAGCGGATTCTGGGTGTTTCGGCGCAGACTGTGGAACAGGCACTGCTGGCACAGGAGCGGGGCGCAGATTATCTCGGTGTCGGGGCGGTATTTTCAACCGGCTCAAAGGCCGATGCAGAGGATGTCAGCTTCGAAACTCTTGCGGCAATCTGTGATGCGGTGGATATTCCCGTAATTGCCATCGGCGGTATTACCTGTGAAAATACGGCAGAACTTGCAGGAAGCGGAATCTGCGGAATCGCTGTAATCAGTTCTCTTTTTGGAAGCCGTGATATCGAGAAAGCCGCCGAAGAGCTGAAACGAGTAACGAAAGAGATGGTAGAAAAAGAATGAAAATAAAAGGTGTAATTTTTGATGTGGACGGTGTGCTGCTGGATACTATGCCTGTCTGGACCAATGCCGGTGCAGTATACCTGAAATCGCTCGGCATAGAGGCCGAACCGCATCTGGGAGATAAGCTGTTTACTATGACAGTCGATATGGGTGCAGTTTATTTGAAAGAAAAATACAAAATGTCGCAGTCCCTTGACGAGATTATCCGCGGAATCAACGGCGTGGTGGAAGATTGTTACTACTGCCGTGCGGATTTTAAGCCCGGGGCGAAAGAACTTCTGGAGACATTGTATTCTGCGGAGATTCCGATGACGATTGCCAGCTCTACAGGGAAAAATTATATTGCGGCGGCGATGGAACGCCTCGATGCAGCACACTATTTCAGAGAAATCTTAAGCTGTGTGGAGCTGAAAACCAGCAAGTCAGAGCCGGAAATTTTCTATGAGGCTATGCGGATTATGGGGACTAAGCCTTGTGAAACATGGCTTTTTGAGGATGGGCTGTATTCTGTAAAGACGGCTGCGGCTGCGGGGATAAACACGGTGGGGGTTTTCGATGCGGTCAGTGCAGGAGATCGGAAGGAGCTGGCAGCGACCGCAGACATCTATGTTACATCTTTAGAAGACTTTCAGCTGCTTTAATCAGAGTAATCCTAATAAGTTAAATTATAAGAAAAGCGGCCGGTCGGGGGCACCACTTCCGGTCGCTATAGAAAAGTCAGCAGTGTTAAGTGGTTTATGAAAAACACTATCAAAAAATAAGTGAGGTAATTATGAAAAAATACACAGCATTGACAATCGCAGGAAGTGATTCCAGCGGAGGCGCCGGCATTCAGGCTGATATTAAAACAATGACTGTTAACGGCGTATATGCCATGAGCGCAGTTACTGCTTTGACAGCCCAGAATACCACCGGTGTAACGGATATTATGAATGCATCTGCGGATTTTCTTGCAGCGCAGCTTTCTGCGGTTTTTACGGATATTTTTCCGGACGCGGTAAAAATAGGTATGGTTTCTTCTTCGGAGCTGATTGAAACCATTGCAGCGAAGCTGAAGCAGTACAGTGCAAAGAATATTGTGCTGGATCCTGTTATGGCGGCAACCAGCGGTGCGAGACTGATCTCTGATGATGCGGTGGAAACCCTCTGTACAGAACTAATCCCCCTTGCTTCCGTAATTACACCCAATATTCCTGAAGCGGAGGTATTGTGGGGACATTCAATCAGCACAGCGGAAGATATGGAGCGTGCAGCTGCGGAAATTTTTGAAAAATACGGCTGCAGCGTGCTTGTAAAGGGCGGACATCAGATCAGCGACGCCAATGATTTCTTATATGGAGACGGTATCTCCCGGTGGTTTTGCGGAAAGCGTATCGACAATCCCAATACCCACGGTACAGGCTGTACACTGTCTAGCGCCATTGCGGCAGGTCTTGCGAAAGGTTTTTCTTTAGAAGAAGCAGTGACACAGGCAAAAGCATATATTTCCGGAGCGCTGGCTGCTATGCTGGACCTGGGAAAAGGCAGTGGTCCTATGGACCATGCTTTTATGCTGAACGGACAGGGGGCGGTCTGATATGGAAGGAAAAAAGACATCGGTATTTGCCAACAGTTTGATTTGGTTCGGCGCAGGCGTATCTATTGCGGAAATCCTGACCGGCACCTATTTTGCTCCATTGGGTATTGCAAAGGGACTGCAGGCCATCATTACAGGTCATATCATCGGATGCGTCATGCTGTTTCTTGCAGGATATATCGGCGGAAAAGCGGGAAAAAGCGCTATGGAAACTGTAAAGATGAGTTTCGGCTGTCGGGGCGGACAGTTGTTTGCCTTTCTCAATGTTTTACAGCTGGTGGGTTGGACGGCTATTATGATTTATGACGGCGCATTGGCGGCAGACGGTGTGATACATACCGGTGCATGGGTTTGGTGCCTTCTGATTGGGGCGCTGATTCTCCTATGGATTCTGGTAGGGATTACAAATTTGGGAAAAATCAATACAATTGCTATGGCAGCCCTTTTTGTGCTGACGATAATTCTCTGTAAGGTGATTTTTACAGGGGAAGCTGCGCCGGTAGTATCAGATGGCAGCTTGTCTTTCGGAGCGGCCGTTGAACTGGCGGTGGCAATGCCGTTGTCCTGGCTGCCGCTGATCAGCGATTATACCAGAGAAGCAGAAAAACCTTTTGCGGCAACTATAGCGAGCACAGTTGTTTACGGACTTGTCAGCACATGGATGTATATTATAGGTATGGGTGCAGCTGTTTTTACAGGAGAATCGGATATTGCGCAGATTATGGTAAGGGCAGGACTCGGTATAGCCGCTCTTCTGATTGTGATTTTTTCTACGGTGACCACTACATTTCTGGATGCGTACTCAGCAGGGATTTCGGCTGAATCTATTCTTCCTGCCGTTAACGGAAAAAGGGCCGCAGTTGTTGTGACTGTAGCAGGAACAATTTGTGCAATCTTGTTTCCAATGGATGATATCACAGGATTCCTGTATCTGATCGGTTCTGTTTTCGCACCGATGATCGCAGTACTGATAGCAGATTTTTTTGTTTTGAGACGGGATTTGTCAGCCTCTTTGTTTTGCTGGGAAAATCTGGCGGTCTGGGCGGTAGGATTTGTGCTGTACCGGTATCTGATGACAGTGGATATTCCATGCGGCAATACTCTGCCGGATATGGCGTTGACACTGATTCTTGCGGTTATTGTGGGAAAGGTAGTACGAAAGTATTAAAATATGTAAAAGACTATATTTTTACTTGCTTTTTTCTAACTATAGCACTATAATTAGGTAAAGCGATAAAGGAGGGGCGTTTCTCCGCACTTCTTTTCGCATTATAATTCAGAAGAAAGAGAGGTAAGAAAAATGAGCAATGGACCAAAGCTTGGCGAGAAGAAAAAGAGGTTTTCGGTTCCTCATATTTTTGTGCTTTTATTCCTGATTATTGCAATCTGCGCAGTTCTGACATGGATTCTTCCTGCCGGTCAGTTTGACCGTATTCAGAATGCTGACGGCAGAGAAGTCGCTGTAGCTGGTACATGGCACGAAATCGAGGCAACTCCGGTAGGTATTTTTGATACATTTAAAGCAGTTTATGACGGCATGGTCGATGCTTCGGGCATTATCTTCCTGGTATTTATTACTTTTGCTTCTACCAGTTTCGTAACCAAAAGCGGAGCCTTTGACGGTCTGGTTGTGTTCCTGATGAAGATGTTTAAAGGGAACAGCAGCATTGTGATTATTCCTGTTTTTATGGCGCTGTTCGGACTGGGTTCTTCTACGGTGGGCATGTTTGAAGAGTGGCTCCCGTTCATTCCGATTTTTGCAAGTATTTTTATCGGTATCGGATTTGATGCGGTGGTAGGCCTTGCGGTAGTGGCGCTGGGCGCAGGTATCGGATATTCGGGGGCAGTAATGAACCCGTTTACTGTAGGAGTTGCACAGGGTATTGCGGAAGTGCCGTATATGTCGGGAGCAGCTTTCCGTATTATCTGTCACATTGTAATGCTGATTGCAGGTTCTGCGCTGGTAATGCGCTATGCGCTGAAGATCAAGAAAGATCCGACCAAGAGCCTTGTATATGGTACGGATTTCAGTGAACTGGGCGTGGGTGCAAATGTAGAACACAAGGAGTTCGGAGTTCGGCAGGCACTGGTGCTTGTGGATCTTCTGGCAGCTATTGTTATTATGGTTTATGGCGTAAAACAGTACGGCTGGTATTATGCGGAAATTTCTACGGTGTTCCTGATTATGGGTCTTGTAGCTGCAATTATTATGGGAACGAAGATCAACGATATCGGGGAGGGCTTTGCAAAAGGCCTCAGTGAAGCGGCAATGGCGGCTTTGCTGGTGGGTATTTCCCGCGGTATTCTGATGGTGCTGCAGCAGGGTAATATTATCGATACTGTTGTGAACGGACTGGCAATGCCGCTGTCTCACCTGCCTGTATGGCTCAGCGGAATCGCTATGCTGATTATGCAGACGCTGCTGAACTTCTTTATTCCGTCCGGTTCCGGACAGGCGGCGACCTCCATGCCGATTATGGCGCCCCTTGCGGATCTTCTGGGTATGACAAGAGATACAGCATGTCTTGCCTTCCAGTTTGGCGACGGACTGTCCAATATCGTGTGGCCGACTGCGTATGCCGCAGTTATGGCCGGACTTGCCGGAATCAAAGTGGAAAAATGGTGGAAATTTATCTTCCCGATTTTCTTTGTTCTGGTAGGAATTCAGGCAGTGATGATGGTAATCGCTGTCATGACCGGATTCGGCGCATAAGCAGAGGCAGAATGTAAATAAATTATAAAGATAGAGCAGAATATTCTTTGGCAGAGAAGGTCAGATCTGAAAACCGCCGTTATGGTGTTAATCATAGCGGCGGTGAAGATTGTATTTTATGCTGCGGAGTATATGATGTTTTGGTTGATAAACAGAAATACCTTTCTGTCCTGCGGAGACAGTCAGGTATTTTTTTTCGGGAGCTAAGTTTATTGACAGTTCGGTATTGAATATTAAAAGTCTTGGAGGAGTGTTTTTATTACAAACAAAATGGAAGAAACCTTAAAGAAAATAAAAAGCCCTTCTTCACTTTTTCCATAGCCGTGGTATAATGATTCCTGGAATTATCTCGGCGCTGCCGCAAAATTTTACGGAAGGAATTCTCGGAGGAGTTATGAAGAAGTTACTGAACATAGAATATGCCTGTATTCATGCTAATTACTGGATGATTTACGGTATTGTCAGCAGTTTTGCATCGGTTTTCCTGCTGGGAAGGGGATACAGCAATACGGAAATAGGTATCATTTTAGCAGCGGCTAATGTAGTGGCTGTAGTGCTGCAGCCTCTGGTTGCCGACCTGGCGGACCGGTCGAAAAGACTGTCCCTTACAGGAATTATGCAGATTATGACGGTGATGATGCTGCTGATGACGGCAAGTTTGTTTGCACTGCAGAGAAAGTCCCTTGCT
This sequence comes from uncultured Eubacterium sp., assembly GCA_937894585.1. Taxonomy (GTDB): domain Bacteria; phylum Bacillota; class Clostridia; order Peptostreptococcales; family Anaerovoracaceae; genus Senimuribacter. The sequence continues at coordinate 14,783 of CALBGO010000059.1, read as the reverse complement.
CTTTCTCTTATGTTTGTACTTCTGATTGCCTGGCATACGGTGATTCAGCCGCTGCTGCATTCCCTGAATTTTAAGCTGGAGGAAAGCGGTGCTCATATCAATTTCGGAATTGCAAGAAGCACAGGTTCTTTGGCGTACTCCGTTTTAATGGCAGTTCTGGGAACTCTGGTGGAAAAGCACGGCATTGAAGTGCTTCCCATCAGCGGAGAAATAATTATGGCGATGATGCTTTTAAGTCTGATTTTGACAAAGGTTCAGTTTGACAAAACCAAAGCGTTAAATGACGCGCATGCAGCAGGCGGGCATCTGAGTGGAGAGGACCAAAGAAAAGAAGAGAGGAAAGCAAAGAAAACCGGCGCAGTGGAAGAAAAGCGTGCAGACGAACCGGCAGAAGATTCTGAGGAAATCAGCCTGCCGGCGTTTATCCGCAGAAACGGTATGTTTATTTTTGCCAATGTCGGTGTGCTGGGACTGTTTTTCAGCAATTCTGTGATGAATAACTATCTTATGCAGATTGTGGCAGATGTAGGTGGGGACAGCGCAGACATGGGCCGCATTTTATCGGTTATGGCGTTTTTGGAAATTCCTACTATGGTATTCTTTGACCGGCTTCGCAAAAAATTCTCATGTCAGACTATGCTGAAAGTAGGCGCGGCAGGATTTACCGTAAAAATCGTTGTCTGTCATCTGGCATCTTCTGTGGGGATGATTTTGTTTGCACAGGTTTTTCAGCTGGTAGCATTCGGCCTTTTTCTGCCTGCTATGGTGCACTTTATCGACGAAGTGATGGAGCGGGGAGAAGCAGTCAAAGGACAGGCTGTTTTTACTATGATGATTACGCTGACTACGATTTTTTCCAGCCTTGCCGGAGGCGCAATTTTAGATATCAGCGGCGCAAAAATGCTTACATTTGTATCTTCTGTGATAACGGCTGCGGGTGCTTTGGTAATTTTTGCTGCTGTAGACAGAATCCGAAAGTAGCTGTATGAATTTGTCTGATTTTGTGATATGATAAGGCATATCTTTCATTGACGGAGGAAGGAGATAACTATGAAAACAAAACAGCTGATTGCGCTGGCGGTAGCGGCGGGACTTTTTATTGTAACAGGTGCTGCCAGCGTAATATCCCATAAAACAGCAGACCGAATCGTCAGCAGCACGGCGCAGGAGTTTCTCACGGCCGATGCGGAATTTGCCCCGCCGGCAGAGGATTATATCGGTATAGTGGATATTGTGGGAACGATTCAGGAGGAGTCCTCTGATTCGATTTATGAAGGCGAGGGATACAAACATACGACGAACCTTAAATACATAGACAGTCTGATCAGGGATTCGTCCAACAAAGCCATGCTTCTTTATGTGGATTCTCCGGGCGGCACAGTTTACGAGTCTCAGGAAATGTATGACAAGGTGATGGAATACAAGGAGAAGACAGGTCGGCCGGTTTATGCATATATGGCTCATTACGGTGCGTCGGGTGCATATATGATTTCTATGGCGGCAGACAGGATTTATGTGAACCAAAATACGACGACAGGTTCTATCGGTGTGATTATGAGCGGTTATGATATGAGCGGTCTTTATGAAAAGCTGGGGATTAAGAATATCAATATCACCAGCGGAAAAAACAAAGCCGCGACTTTCAGTAAAGAACAGATTGAAATTTATCAGTCTCAGGTAGACGAGTCCTATGACGAGTTTGTTGAAATTGTGGCCCGCGGCAGGGATATGTCCGAAAAGAAGGTGCGCAGACTGGCAGACGGCAGAACTTATACTGCAAAACAGGCAGTCCGTAACGGTCTTGTAGATGAGATTGCATCTTATGAAGAAGCAGAAGCTGCAATTTCGAAGGAGGCTGGAACAACCGAGTATTATCGTCCTGAAAGCAATATTAGCGTATGGGCGTCACTGTTTTCCAAAGTGGAGAAGCTTCTGCCCAAATCCGACAGTCAGGTGCTTGCAGAAACCGCTGAAAAATTGGAAAGCGGGGTGTTGATGTACTATGCAGAACTTTAGGATTGAACGGGTTTATGCAGGATTTTGGGCGAGAGCGGCAGCTTTTGTGATAGACTGTGTTATCGTTTGGTTTTTAAGATTGGGAGTGCGCTTTGCTCTGTTTCTTTCCTTCGGGCTTTTTTCGGATAAAAATCCTTTGGATGCCACACTATTGTTTCAGTACAGCTGGAGAGACGGTCTGCTGTATGCCGCAGGCGCTCTGTATTTTGTCCTCTGCACTTATTATCCAGGAGCAACACTCGGAAAGAAAGCCCTGAACCTCAGGGTTGTCAGTGCGGACAGTAAGCCGCTGACCTTTGTCAATGTTCTGTTTCGGGAAACAATCGGCAGGTTCCTGTCATCTTTCGTGTTTGGTCTTGGATATCTGCTTGCGGGCATTACCGTCGAAAAAAAGGCGCTGCACGATATGCTCTGCGATACCAGAGTGATTTATGCGAAGAAGATCCCTACTTATATGAATGGGGATATTAATAAACGATATGCATACTGTGAACCGTCATATGAGCGAAAAGAAACGGAGAAAGAAACGGAGGATGGAATTTCTGTGCAGAAAGAAGCAGAGAATAAAGACTCTGGGCAGAACACATCTGAGCAGAATGAAACGCTAAAGGAAAACTGCGGGAGCAATGTGCAGAATGGGAATTCGCAGACGCAGGTTTTCAGAATGCCTCCGGTACGGGAGGTCAGCACTCGTGACCGGAAAATCAGCATTTACGACCGCTATGTGCATGTTGATCCTGACAGGGAGAATGAGAAGAAGAACTAAGTTTTATGAAAGAGAAAAAAATTCTGCTGTTTCATATTTCTGAGAAAAAAGCGGAAGAAATCAGCGCGCTTTGCCGGGATCTGCAGATTGAAACCGTGCGGATTGAGAAAAGCAGGTATTATGAATTTCTGGGAACACTGGCAGGCATTCCCGGACTGAAGGGACCTGCGCCTGTATACCGCGGAGAAGAGCTTTCGGGAGAGATGCTGATGTTTTTCGGACTGGATTCCGAAGAACTTGATGTTTTTCTTGCGGAGTACAGAAACCGCGGAATCGAAAAGATTGACTTGAAAGCGGTGATGACGCCGCATAATATGACTTGGAATCCGCTGAAACTTTATGAAGAACTCAGTGCAGAACATACAGCTATGAAGACGATGCCGTGAATCTGAATCGCCGTCAGCTGTATGAGAGTTGAATTTTGCGGAGTCTGAGCAGGCATCGCTGCATAAGAGTCAAACTTTGCGGAGACTGAGCAGGCATCTCAGGCGTGCGGAACGGCAGGTGCCGAAGCTGACAGCTCCGCCGGGAATCCTCAGGGGATTCGGTATATATAATTTTGTGTAATGAAAAATGACGCTTTGGCAGGCGTCATCTTTATTTTTTGTGCAGCGTCCTCAGCGGGAGTCACTTTAATCTTTTGGACAGCATTTTTTTCAGCAAGAGTCACTGTAATATTTTAGACAGCGTTTTCAGAGCGGCTTCAGCAGATGTCATCGCCGGGATTGAAGTTATTCGATCGCTCATATAAAAATCTGCGGTAGTATTTCAGTTTTGCATATTTCTGCACCCGCTGCAGATAAACGGTGTTGTATGCTCCGCCGACTGTGCCGACAACAGGGATTCCCTGCAGAAATTTCATATACAGAAGTTCTTTCGACATAGCGGCTGCGGTATTTTTAATCTGAAGCTTTTCGGAAAAATCTTTCGGAAGCACCGGATTTTCTATAAAATCATTCAGCGCGTTATTGCAGCCTGAAAGCCGGCTGCCGTAAGACAGGGCGCCTTCTATGATTTTGAGGATAAAGTATTTTTCTTCGGGGCGGTCATAGTCAAAGCCATAGTTCAAAGAGGTTTCGTAAATGCTTTTCAGCAGGGTGCCGGTAAAGACGGGAATGTCGGGAAGCCCTACGCCGATCAGCCCCATACCGATGCCGGACAGTCCTGAAAACAGAAGATTTTTACCGCTCTTACTGCCTGCGTCTTTATTGAACTTGCTCAGACTTTTCCTGCTTTCCGAAAGCTCTGCGGCATAAGTGTTGACTTTGTGCTGTATTTCAAGCTCTTCTCGTTTATATGTTTTCTCTATGATGCCGGAGCCTTTTTCGAAGATGGTTTCAAATGCTTTTGCAAAAGCGGCATTCAAAGTGTTTTGCAGTTTTTCCGGTACTTTTTCTGCAAGCAGCGTATTGAGTTTTGTATCTTTTTTCTCAAGGCGGTTTTCGAGATATCTGCGCTCCTGTTTGATCAGAGCGTTCCATTCCTTTTGCCATGGTGTAAGTTTCATCGGACCGTCCCCCCCTTTTTGTCAGATTTTATCAGCATTATTTTATGGCAGATACTTGGGGAAGTCAACCTGAATTCCGAAAAAAGCTTGACACCTGAATTCCGAAAAAAGCTTCGGTATCTCAGTTCCTTCGTCGGTTTAATTTCTTTGGGCTTACAGAATTCCCAGCTTTCTCAATCGCTTTGGCATCGCTTCGAATTCTCAGCCTCTTTGTCGGCTTAATTCCCAGTCTCTTCGTCGGCTTAATTCCTTTGGTTTTGCGGTATTCTGAGATACCTCAAAAGTTTTCTACGCCCCTCTGCGCTCTAAATCCCCTGTAAACTGTTGTTTTTGCAGAAAACAGGAGATTTTTCGGAATCTGTCGGCTTTTTCGTTTTTTTTCGCTGCGCTGCTTCTGTTTCGGATATGCCCCGAATCCCCTGCGAACTGTGTTTTTTGCAGAAAGCAGGAGATTTTTAACGAAAAGTAGGGGGGTATATGAAGGGAATAAAGGTTCTTTTTTCGATTTTGCGCGGATTTACAGGGAAAAATTTCCTGTAAATGATGAAATTTGCTCTAAAACAAGCACAAAAATAGGATATGATGGAATCAAAGGCAAATACAGGCATCCATTTCCTCATATTTTCCTGCAAAAATCTCCTGTAAAAGCAGAACAAAGGGAGTGGGCAGGAGATTTCACAGGATAAAAAAGCAAAATATACGGGGCAGGGGTATATACGCCGGGCGGAACTGGTGTCGGAATTGTCGCTCGTGTATAAGTGTGCGAAGTATATGTAGACGGATAGAGAAATGTTTTTTATGTGCAGCTATCTGTTTGGATAATGGACAAGATTCTGAAATGACAAGCTTTTGAATGATAGAATTTTGAATCGGGAACAGGTTTGGAAAGCTTGTTGCTTATAAAATCATCAGGAGCAGAGAGTGGATAAAAACCATAAAGGAGAAAATCTTTGCAAAAAAAGATTGACAAACTGTTATAACTGTATATACTGTATATATACGGAATTAAAACGGGGGAGGACATATCCATGCAGTCTGGCCGGATGGGTCTTGAAGATAATAAAGGCTTTAAGACTGGGACTTCGGGTAGCTGCAAACAGATGTGAAACGCAGGGGCGTTGAGATTTATGAAGCTAAAGCTTTGTAAATCTGCAAGTTTTCGATGCTGCGAGCCTGTGATACCGTAAATGAAAACCGAAGGAGGCCGACCTTGGATATTATCATCAGTAATGCGGGAAATCAGCCTATTTATGAGCAGATTTACACGCAGCTGAAAAACCAAATTATAGCAGGGACTCTGGCGGAAGGGGACGCCCTTCCATCTATTCGCGCCCTGGCAAAAGATTTGAAAATCAGTGTCATCACTACGAAGCGTGCATACGACGAACTGGAAAAAGAGGGGTTTATCTATACAGTAGGCGGGAAAGGCTGTTTTGTTGCAGAACAGAATACGGAGCTTATTCGTGAAAATCATTTGAAACAGATAGAAACCGGGCTTGAAGAGCTTTTGGAACTTTCCAAAAGCTGCGGTCTGACCGTAGATGATTTAGTACAGATGCTTCGCCTGATGGCAGAGGAGGAATAAAAGATGTCAGTGAATAATGCTATAGAAATCAGAAATCTGACCAAGCGATTTGACGATTTTATACTGGACGATATCAGTTTTGATTTGCCGAAAGGCTGTATTCTTGGTCTGATTGGTGAAAACGGAGCCGGAAAAAGCACGACCATCCGTTTGATTATGGATGCGGTAAGGCGGGACGCAGGCTCGGTGGAAGTAATGGGAATTGATAACAGAAGTCCGCAGTTTTCCGCATTGAAAGAAGATATCGGAGTCGTACTGGACGAAGCAAATTTTCCGTCTGTACTCAATGTAAAAGATGTCGGCAGAATTATGAAAAATACATACCGCAGTTGGAATGAGCAGAAATTTGCGGACTATATCAGAAAATTCAATCTGCCTGAAAAAAAGGCTTTCAAGGATTTTTCTCGGGGAATGAAGATGAAACTGTCCATTGCGACAGCTCTGTCTCACGATCCGAAGCTGCTTTTGCTGGATGAGGCGACGGCAGGACTTGATCCTGTTGTCAGAGATGAAATTCTGGATATCTTCTATGATTTTACAAGAAATTCGGAGCATTCAATCCTGATTTCTTCCCATATCATCAGCGACCTTGAGAAGCTCTGCGACTATATTGCCTTCATACATAAGGGAAAGCTGATTTTTTGCAGAGAAAAGGATGGGCTTTTAGAAGAGTACGGTATTCTGCGGTGCAGCTGGAAACAGCTTGATGATGTGCCGAAGGAAGCAGTTTTGGGAAAGCGGAGCAGCAAGTACGGCGTAGAGTGCTTGGTTTGCAGAGAGCTGCTGAATGATGCATTTCCGGTGGAGAAGACATCTATTGAGGATATTATGCTGTTTATGGTAAAAGGGGAGGAACACTTATGAAGGGACTTCTGATTAAAGATATCTGTGTGCTGTCAAAACAGATGAAAGCTTTTCTGGTGCTGACGCTGGTTTTTGCTGTCGTGCAGCAGACTTTTACGCAGGGTTTCGGTCTGATGTATTTTTCTTTGCTGCCGGTGACCTCGCTTGCTTATGACGAACAGGTAAGATGGAACAGCTATGCGGCAATGATGCCGTATCGGACAAAGGATATGGTGCTTTCCAAATATGCGCTGGGTGTTGGTGGATGTTTCTGCGTTTTTCTCATTGAAATTGCGGCAGCTGCTGTCTATGGAATGGTGACAGATCAGTCGACAGAACTTCTGATGCAGAAGGTACAGATGATTTTGATTTTCTTTTGCGTTGCAATAATTATGATGTCAATCAATTTACCCATGGTACTTCGGCTCGGCGTAGAGAAAGGACGGTATCTCTGGATCTTCATCATGGTAAGCATAGGTGTTTTTGTTGTGGGAAGTGTAGAAAATCTGCCAAAATTGTGGCAGCTGAACCCGGCTTTTTATCCTCTTGCGGCAGGGGTGGCGGCAGCAGTTTCGCTGATTGTTTCAATCGGAATCGCTCTGGAGGTTTACCGGTCAAAATATTGTTAAACAAGTTGAATTCTAAGGGGTTCGGGAGTTTTCCGGACCTCTTTTCAAATCTTAAAAATTCTTAAAAGTGGCTTGTGCCTCTGTTTTTTTTCGGTGGAAAGTTATAGAATAGGAAGAGCAGAAGGGTAGAAAGGAATTTTTATGGAACAATATAAAATTTTAATTGTTGATGACGATCCCAATATCCGAGAGGTGCTATCTGTTTTACTGGGAAGCGAGGGGTACGCTGTAACTCAGGCAGAAAACGGAGAAGCCGCGCTCTCTATTGTAGAGTCCGGCGCATCGCTGGATCTTGTGATACTGGATATTATGATGCCGGGGCTTTCAGGAGTAGAGGTCTGCACGAGAATCAGACAGAGTTCATCTGTGCCGGTTCTGTTTCTGACCGCAAAGTCTCAGGATCAGGATAAAATCGAAGCCTATAATCAGGGGGGAGACGACTATCTTGTGAAGCCGTTTTCACAGACAGAACTTTTGATGAAAGTAAAATCCCTGCTTCGAAGATACAAAGAATATTACGATAAATTTCCTCCGAAGGCTGCGGAACCTACGATAGGGGGCAATATTTCCATAGACCGCAAGGCGCGGGCTGCTTTGAAGGACGGAGAAAAAATTCCGCTGACAGATAAGGAGTATGATATTCTTCGGTATTTTATAGAACACCGCGGTGAGATTGTAGAGAATAAAAGTCTTTACGAAGGCGTCTGGGGGGAAAAATATCTTCCGTCGGCGGGAAATACAATTATGGTACATGTTCTGAATCTGCGCAAAAAGCTGGAAGAAGATGTTGCGAAACCGAAGATTATAAAAACTGTATGGGGAAAGGGGTACAAAGTTGAATAAACATAATAAATTTGTATCTCTGAGTCTGAAGATGACGGCTGCTGTTGTGGTCGGCATCTTTTTGGCTGTCTGCACATATTTTGCATGTTCATGGTTTGCAGATTATATAAGCGTATTGAATTATACCAGTGAAGAGGCGGTAGAGAGAAACATAAACAGGGCCTTTGCTGATTTAGAAGACTATATTGAAGAAAAACATGCAAAGGCGACAGATACGGAGATTCTGCGAAAGTGGGCTGAGGATCAGGAATATACTTACCTTTATATCTGGGATGAGAATGCCGTTGTGCTGGATGTAGGCTGGGCAGTAGGCACCGATACGGAAACCGAAACAAGTGATTCGGTGGTATATGAGTCGGTTCCGATAGGAAGCGGCAAGCGGATTGACAGAGAACTGTTTAAAGAAAATTTGCAGAACAGAATTATAAAGTTTGAAGACGGGGAGTATTATGTCTATATCGATGTCTATAGACAGGAGCACTGGTTTGAAGTGATGGATATCGTATCGCTGTCGCTGAGTTTCTTGGTTTTGCTGTTTTCCCTGCTGTTTTATCACAGCCGTGTGGTAAATCGGATTACATCACTTGCGGCAGAAGTCGGCAGAGTGCGCGATGGAGATCTCGACTATCATATTGTCGGCAGCCGAAATGATGAAATCAGCCTTCTTGCAGAAAGTGTGGACGATATGCGGAATGCGATTCTGCAGAAACACCGCAGTGAAAAAGAAGCGTGGGAGGCAAACAGTCAGCTGATTACTTCTATGTCCCATGATATAAGAACGCCGCTGACTTCTATGATAGGATATCTGGATATTATCGAGGGCAGAAAGTATGAAGATCAGGAGGCTCTGGACCGCTATATCTCTTCCTGCAGGGAAAAGGCGTTTCAGCTGAAAGATTTGTCGGACAAACTGTTTCAGTATTTTCTTGTATTTGGAAATAAACAGAATGTGCAGGAGTTGGAGCTGATGGATGCAAATATTCTGTTTCAGCAGCTTTTGTCCGAGCATTGCGCAGAGATTATCAGTTACGGGTACAAGGTGGAGTTCTTTTACAATATTCCGGAGGTCAGCGTCCGCATTGACATTTCCGGACTGCAGAGGCTGTTTGATAATATTTTTTCCAATATTATGAAGTATGCTGATAAGAGGGAAGTTGTCTGCATTTATGCCGAGACGGAAGGCGATTTTGTTAAAATCCTTGCAATAAACGGTATGCCGGAAGAAGTAAAGAAGGTGGAAAGCACCAGGATCGGACTGAAAACCTGCGAAAAGATATGCAGTGATTTAGGCGGCGAATTTTCCTATGATGAGCAGGATCGTATGTTTACGGTAAGAGTTCTGATTCCTGTTGCCGAGGTTACGGAGGAAGAGCTGCAGGCAGAAACCACCGGTGCGGCAGATGAAAGCGAAGAAATCATATCTGAGGATATGTCCGAAGATAAGCAGGAATCGGGTGCGCCGGGTTCGGAACCGGATGACGGAAATACGGCAGGTTCCGAGACTAATACCGAAAGGAAATCCGGGGTTGCAGCGGATGACGAAAGGGGGTTCGGTTTCGGATCAGGTGACGGAAATACGGCAGATTCTGAAACAAATGCCGAAAGAAGAGCCGTCTTTGAAACAGACGATGAAAAAATCTTTGCCGCAAGCAGTATTGAAAGAACACAGGAGAGACATTGTTCCGCAGCGGCTGCGTCCTCCTTTGGTGAGTATAAAGAAAAGACGACTGTACATACTGTTTCGGAAAAGGAGCAGGAAAGCGGGAACCGGTGAGCCGGATTTTTCCGTACAATAAAAAGGACGGAGCTCCGAACTGTATTTTCACAGTCCGGAATCCCGTCCGAAAACCCTGTTATGCATTTACATAGTTTTTATCAAAGTTAATGACAACGAAATAGTTGTCATTTTCTTTTTTTACTGCCCGGGAGAAAATTTCCTGAATTTCCTTATAGGTCATTTTGCAGCCGGGATTTATAACCACATCAAAGATGATATTGGTGTGGGTAGGACCCGGGACAACGCGAAGGTCATGAATGTTGGATACACCGGGAAGCTGAGGGAGAATACTGTTTGTAAGCTCTGTCATACGGGCTACAACAGGGTCGTTGATTCTGATTGGGTCCATATGAGCTGTCAGCAGAATGTGCAGCTTTTTGGAAATTTCATTTTCGATATTATCAACCATATCGTGAATTTCCATAAGGTCGCTGCCTGCATCCACTTCGATATGAATAGATGCAAAGATTTTTCCGGGACCGTAATTATGTACAACCAGATCGTGAAGTCCCAGTACGCCGTCATAGCTCATTGCCATCTCTGCGATGGCATTGACAAGGTCTTCGTCAGGCGCTTCTCCAAGAAGAGGACTCATTGTTTCTTTGATAAGGCTGATGCCGGACCAGATGATAAAGAGCGCCACCAAAACACCCATATAGCCGTCGATCTGCAGTCCGGTAAACTTTCCGATGATAATACTGATTAAAACCGCTGAGGTTGAAATTACATCGTTTCGGCTGTCCGCACCTGTTGCGGCAAGGGCAACGGAGTGAATCTTCTTTCCGACTCTGATATTGAAAAGCGCCTGCCAGATTTTAAGAAGAATGGCGGCAGCAAGAACGATGACGACGGACCAGCTGAATTCCAGAGGAGAAGGATGAAGTATTTTAGATGCGGAAGACTTGATCAGTTCCACACCGACAACGACGATCAGAACCGAAACAATCATACCGCTGATATATTCTATACGAGCATGACCGTAAGGGTGTTCTTCGTCCTCGGGCATGGAAGCAAGCTTGAATCCTGCGAGGGTAATCACTGAAGAGGATGCGTCTGCCAGATTGTTGATTCCGTCGGCGATAATTGCGATACTTCCGGAAATAATTCCGACCAGAATTTTAGCGGCGCAGAGAATCGCATTGGATATAATTCCCACAACTCCGGCAAGTTTGCCGTAACTTTCTCTGACCGCAGGGTCTTTGGTATTTTCGGAGTTTTTTACAAAAATTCTGCACAGAAAATCAGTCATATTACTTGCCCTCTTCTTGAGCAATGGCTTCTTCCACCGCTTTTACCAGCTGGTCGGGACAGGAAGTCTGTTTGAACCCGCAGCGGATTCCCGCAAGTTTTTCTCTGAGCTGACCTGCGCTCATACCGGCAACGAGGGAACTGATACCCTGCAGATTTCCGCTGCATCCGCCGTGAAAAACTGCATTTTTCAGAATACCGTCCTCAACCTCCACATCAATATAACTGGAACAGGTTCCTTTTGTCTTGTATCTGTAAAACATTTTTATATCTCCTTTCTTATTACCTGCTGTTTGCTTGTTATTTTTTCTCAAATATCACCAGTATAACATAAATAGACGAAAATATGAACAAAAAATAATTGAACAATCCGCGGCGGTCGGTGTATAATTGAAATCATCAAAGGGAAATGATTTTGAACATTAAGGTTGTCAACGGAATTCCGGACAATGAATTAGAGCGGGAATTCTGTTTATGGAATATTTTCGGGAAAGACTTCGGAATATGAAAATATGAAATCTGTAAAACCTGAGAACTGCAAAATATGAATTTTGCAAGATATGAGATAAAAAAGGAGGCATTTATGGGAGGAAAAGAAATTCCAAGAATCAGCGGAGCGCTGAGAGCGAAATATCTGCAGATCCCGGAGGTTATCTGGAAGGCAAAGGGGATTGTAATTATGGGCAGGCGGATGAAGTCTGTTCTGTTCTCCACAGATATTGCGATTATCCGAAACTGCAATGCAGACGCAATACTGGCGGTATATCCTTTTACACCACAGCAGATTATTTCCGATGCAATTATCAATGCGGCTTCCGTGCCGGTGCTGGCAGGAATCGGGGGAGGTACGACGCAGGGATTTCGTGCCGCGCTGATGGCAAAAGATGCGGAGGCACAGGGCGCCTACGGAGTAGTCGTCAATGCGCCGATGACCAATGATAATATTGCGATGATTAACAAGGTAATTGATATTCCTATTGTTGCAACGGTTGTCAGCGATAAAACCGATATCGATGCAAGAATTCGTGCGGGTGTGGATATTTTGAATGTATCTGCGGCAGCAAAAACACCGGAGCTGGTGCATCATATCAGAGCGGATTTTCCAAAAGTACCGATTATTGCTACGGGAGGTCCCAACGATGATACGATTTTGGAAACCATTCAGGCGGGGGCAAATACAATCAGCTATACGCCGCCGACTTCTGCGGAAATTTTCGCCGATATGATGATACGCTATCGTCAAATGGCGGAGGAAAAGCCGGAAGAACACAGGTATCCTGAAGGAGATCAGGATTTATCCGATTTGCTGGAACTTTTATAAAAACATTTGAAAAAAGTAGATTCCTGCGGCGTTCGCTGACCTATCAAAGCGGGCGTCGCAGGAATATAAAACCCGCGGTAAAAAAGCTGAAACATATTCGAAAAAATATTTGAGAAAAAAGTTGTTGACATTGTATTGTAAAGATGTTATTATATCAAATGTGCCAATCAGCAAGGTACTTCAAACAAACTGAATATGCATCCATAGCTCAGCTGGTAGAGCACCTGACTCTTAATCAGGGTGTCCAGGGTTCGAGCCCCTGTGGGTGTACCAATTAACAAAAGAACATACCATCAGGTATGTTCTTTTGTTATATTCTGTTTGGCGAGGGGCTCGAACCCAATGCTCGCTGAGCTTGTTCTTCCAACGGGATTGCAGCCGGCATTGTCCGTTTCGATAGGTCGATTCTATTGCTTACAGGGAGAAACGGCGAAAGGTAAGTGTGTGGGAATTCCTTTATTTTTACAATTACAAAATAAAACCTGATAAAGAATTTTCGGAAAATATTGACATCTTGGAAAGTATAGAATATAATAAAAATGTCTTAAATAGGACGCGGATTTTATTCTATTTTTTAAGGAGGACTTATTATGGGTAAAAAGATCCCTCTATGGCAATGCTTGATTGTCATCTTAGCAATGGTCGGTTTCCTGATGTTTTCCATCCTTGTCGATGAAGCTGGTGAACCGCATATCGCACTTATTTTAGCAGCCTGCGTTGCAGGTATTATTGCAAGATTAAACGGCTGGAAATGGGCTTATATGGAAAAAGGTATTCTTGCTTCCATTAACCGTTCCATGCAGGCTTGTCTGATTCTGGCTATCGTAGGATGTATGATCGCATCCTGGATGGCGGCAGGTACCATTCCCTCTATGATGTACTATGGTATCAAAGTTATCAGCCCAAGCGTATTCCTGTTAACCGCTTGTATCCTTTGCTCCATCGTATCTCTGGCAACAGGTTCCTCATGGTCCACAGCAGGTTCCATGGGTGTTGCTCTGATCGGTGTAGGTACAGCGCTTGGTTTTCCGGAAGTTATGACTGCAGGCGCAGTAGTATCCGGCGCTTACTTCGGCGATAAGATGTCCCCGCTGTCCGATACTACAAACCTGGCTCCTGCTATGGCTGGCGCTACCCTGTTTGATCATATCAAACACATGGTTTACACTACAGGTACTTCCATGGTAATCGCTCTGGTTGCCTATGGTGTAATGGGCTTTATGCACTCCAGCAGCAAAGCAGTTGATCTCAGCGTTCTTGACGAAGTAACTGCATTTATCCAGGGATCCTCTAACATCAGCATTCTGGCACTGATTCCGCCGGTATTTGTAATCCTGGCGGTTGCACTGAAGATGCCGGCAATCCCATCTTTGGTAGGCGGCGTATTTATCGGCGTACCTCTGATGTTTTGGAATAAGCCTTTCATCGAAGCAGCTTTAGGTCTGACTGAGAAGGGCGAACAGAGAGTTCTGCTGGACAATATCTTCAACATTCTGAACAATGGTATTTCCATGGGTAATGTTCCTGAAGGCGCATCTAAGGTTATTAACGAGCTTGCAAGCTTGCTCAGCTGTGATGGTGCACAGGGTATGTTCTGGACTATCTCCATCATCCTCGGCGCTATGTGCTTCGGCGGTATTGTAGACTGTACAGGAATTATGGGAAGCTTTGCAGGTATCCTGCTGAAGCTGGCAAAAGGCAGAGGCGGACTGGTTCTGGCTACAGAATTCTCCTGTCTGTTCGTAAACGCAATCTGCTGCGACCAGTACTTATCCTTAGTATTACCTGGCAGAATGTTCAAGGAAGCCTTCGAAGATATGAGACTGGCTCCGAAGAACCTGTCCAGATGTCTGGAAGACTCCGGTACAATTACATCCAACTTCTTCCCTTGGAACACCTGCGGCGCTACCATGAGAGACTTCCTCGGAGTAGACAGCGGTTATATTCCATTCGCAATTCTGAACTGGCTGAACCCTGTTGTATCCATTATCTTCGGTTACACAGGAATCACCATGACGAAGATGACGGAAGAAGAATACCAGAAGATTCTGGAAGAAAGAGAAAGAGAGAAAGCAGAAGCGCTGGCAGCACTGGAAGCTTAATTTTCGATATATTTTCGACGTATAAAAAAGAAATTGTAATCATCGAATAAAATCTAAAAAAGAGACCCTTGAGATTCTAAAAAAGGGTCTCTTTTGTGTATGACGGGCATGCCGTCAGTCTGTGGTGCAAGTCCACGTAGGGCGTA
>CALBGO010000058.1 GCA_937894585.1 uncultured Eubacterium sp. | reverse complement strand
ATCGTAATTTATAAAATTACACCGGATGCGAAAGCAGATGCGGAGAATGTTGCACAGCTTTAAGAAATCTGATTAAATCAGATGGTAATCTGAAAATAAAAGAGCCTTCCGAAAATGGATTTTGATATGCCATTGACGGCGAGGCTCTTTTTTCGGTGAGAATCGGGATTTGTTCTGCGGAGAAGTTTTTGATTTCCGATGTATGCGCTCTGTTTTATTCTGTATATTTTCTATTTAATTTTAATACCGAATTTCACCATTTCATCATACAGGCGGTAGAGGGTTTCGTTGCTCGGATCGCATAACGGCATCCGGTATTCTCTGTGAATGTATCCCATCATATTGAGGGCTGCTTTAACCGGAATCGGATTGACTTCGGCAAAAAGAGCACGGATAAGCGGCAGCATTGCAAGCTGTTGTTTTGCTGCGGATTTGTACCTTCCTTTCAGAAAATCACTGCACATTCTGTGGTATTCTGCCGGAATAATGTTGGCGGCGGTGGAAATGCACCCGATACCGCCTACAGACATAATCGGTACGGTATGATCGTCGTTGCCTGAATACAGATCAAAATCCCTGCCGCAGAGTGAAGCAATTCGGCATATTTGAGAAAGATCCCCGCTGGCTTCTTTGATTCCGGCAATATTCGGGTGTTTGCTGAGCTCAAGTACTGTTTCCGGTTCTATATTGAGACCGGTACGGCTTTTGACTGAATAGAGAATAATCGGAAGGTCCGTATAATCGGCAATCATTGTGTAATGTCTGATGAGACCCTGTTGTGTCGTCTTGTTGTAATAGGGTGTAACAATCAGAAGTCCGTCCGCACCGGAATATCCGATTTCCCTTGCCAGGTACATAGACTGAGAAGTATCGTTGGTTCCCGCTCCTGCGATGACAGGTATGCGGCCTGCGGCTTTTTTTACTGTAAATTCGATGACAGAAAGTCTTTCTACTGTAGAAAGGGTAGAGGCTTCGCCGGTGGTGCCGCAGGAAATAATTGCATCGGTTTCAGAGGCAATTTGCCATTCAATCAGTTTTTCCAGCGCATTGTAATCCACTCGTCCGTCTTTGAACGGTGTGACTAAAGCTGTGCCGGAACCTTTGAAAATAGACATAGGCTGCTCCTTTCTTGTTTTTATATACTATTCCGGCAGGAAGAATTCTGTTCACTTCTGTTCACTTTTATAATTTCGTATTGATTTTTTATCATATTAAATATAGAATAGTAATATTGAGAACATCTGATAACAGTTCATTTATATAAAAAAAGAAAGGAAAGGTTATGGCTTTTTTGAAGAAATCAAAATCCACATTGGGGGGGCAGAAGGCTTCAGATACAGCGAACTCTTTATTCGAAGCGAGAAAACTGTATCTCGACCGTCAGAAATATGAAGAAGAAAAAGAAATCTTCTTCAGGACGAAAAGCGAGAAGGATTATGCACTGACAGAAGACAGAGAACTGACAGAGGAAGAGAAGGCGGAACTGGACAGGTTCTGGAAAAAGTATGACTTTATAGGCAAGATTGACTATGAACCGTTTAAAACTTATTACAACCGTTCGGGAATTGCTGATCCGAGGTATCTTCCTCAGTATATCTATTCATATTTTCTGCGTCCCAATACGGTACCGAAGGCGTATATGATTCCATTTCAGAATAAAGCATATTTGCCTTGCTTCCTGCCTGCTGCGAAACAGCCTGAAATGATTGTCAGAAAAGTGGAAGGGAATTATTATAACAGCAGTTTTGAACATATCACAAGAGAAGAGGCAGTAAGGCTTTCTCTCGCTGCTTTAGAGGATGGAGAGATTGTTGTCAAGCCGAGCGGCAAAGCCGGCGGTAAAGGTGTTGAGTTCTTTGCGGAAGCAACCGCTGCTCAGCTGCACGAGCTCTTCAGAAAGAAAGGCAAACTGTTTGTTGTACAGAAGGCGATCAGGCAGCATCCGGAAATGAAGCAGCTGAATCCTTCAACTGTGAATACAGTCAGACTGACTACAGTGCTCCATAACGGCAAGTTTACGCCTGCAGCGGCTCTGATTAAGGTTGGAAGTCCCAATGTCAGAGTGGATAACTACAAGCACGGCGGTCTGCTTCTTGGGGTTAATATGGACGGTACGGTTCTGCCGTGGGCGCTGAATATCGACAGACAGAGAGTGACCGAGCTTCCGAGCGGCGTTAAGCTGGGAGAAGGCGGCTTTACAAAGGTTCCTTGTTTTGACAGCGTTCTTGCCACTGCAGAAAAAGCACACTTCTGTATCCCGAAGATTAAAGTGGTTTCATGGGATATCGCCATCGACGAGGAAAATGAAGCCGAGATTATCGAAGCAAATTTTGCGGGAGATTTGAGAATGCATCAGGTGCTGACAGGTCCTGTGTTCGGAGATCTGACAGAAGAGCTTTTGGACAGCTATGTTCTTTCCAAATACGGTAAGCCGGGAATTACAGAGGACTTTGATTACACAGAATTTGCAGATCATATTGTAATCGATAGATATATGGGCAGTGATAAGATTGTTACAGTGCCTGACACCATTACCGGAAAACCGGTTACAGCTGTCGGCAAATACGCCTTTGCATATAATCGCAGTATAAAAGAACTGACGCTGCCGGATTCCGTAAGTAGAATCGGAAGCGCTGCTTTTATCGGTTGTGTACACTTGACGAAACTCAATCTTAATCTGGACAGTCTGAAGAATGTGGGCAGAAAAGCTGTAAACTTCTGCGGCAGATTGGATGTTGAACTGAAAAAAGCAATCAGAGCGAAAGGCTGATTCCGTTTAATTTCAGAATATGCACGTAAATATAAGCCGGAGAGAAACGAACTCTCCGGTTTTTGTAATGGGAACGATTTCTGTCGTATTTTCGGGAGTATTTCTATATTGAAAATCATATGAATAAATGGTAAAATAATATGATATGATTTGCTAAGTTGAATATGAAGAAGATAGAAAAAGGAGATATTATGAGACAGTTAGACAGAAAACTCAGAGTCGGCATTTTAGGCGGAACCGGTATGGTCGGACAGAGATTCATTTCACTTCTTGAAAACCATCCGTGGTTTGAGGTTGTTACTATTGCAGCCAGCGCCAGAAGTGCGGGCAAAACCTATGAAGAAGCCGTAGGCGGCAGATGGAAGATGACGGCTCCGATGCCTGAATCCGTAAAGGATATCAGAGTCATGGATGTTTCTGATGTGGAATCGGTTGCGGAAACTGTTGATTTTCTGTTCAGCGCTGTAGATATGTCTAAAGAAGAAATCAAGGCTATTGAGGAAGCATATGCAAAGACCGAAACTCCGGTTGTTTCCAATAACAGCGCGCACAGATGGACGCCGGATGTGCCGATGGTTGTTCCCGAAATCAATATCGAGCATTTTGATGTGATCAAATATCAGAAGGAAAGACTGGGTACGAAGAACGGTTTTATTGCGGTAAAGCCTAACTGCTCCATTCAGGGATATGTACCGGCACTGGCAGCATGGGCGGAATTTGAGCCTTACGAAGTAGTAGCCACTACATATCAGGCGATTTCCGGCGCGGGCAAGACCTTTGCGGATTGGCCGGAGATGGTGGAGAATATTATTCCGTATATCGGCGGCGAAGAAGAAAAGAGCGAGCAGGAACCCCTTCGTATTTTGGGAAAAGTAGACGATGCGCAGGGTGTAATCGTTAAGGCTGAGGAACCTGTCATTACTTGTCAGTGTGTCAGAGTACCGGTTCTGGACGGACATACGGCGGCGGTTTTTGTGAAATTCAGAAAGAAACCAACAAAAGAACAGCTCATCGAAAAGCTGAAAAATTTCAGGGGACTGCCGCAGGAAGCAGAGCTGCCGAGCGCACCGAAACAGTTCATTCACTATACGGAAGAAGAGAACAGACCGCAGGTGAAGCTGGATGTGGACTGTGAAAACGGTTTCGGTGTTACCATCGGAAGACTCAGAGAAGACACAGTTTACGACTTCAAATTTATCGGTCTTGCACATAATACGGTCAGAGGGGCTGCAGGCGGCGCGGTTCTGTGTGCGGAATCTCTGGTAGAAAAAGGATATATTAACCATAAATAACAGGGGGTAGAAAGTTTGGGATATATTGAATCGATTATTTTGGGACTGGTGCAGGGACTGGCTGAGTTCCTGCCCATCAGCAGTTCGGGACACCTGGCTCTGCTGCAGAACCTTTTTGGAATAGATGCGGATAAAATTCTGTTCTTTTCCGTGATGCTTCATTTAGGAACACTGATTTCAGTATTTGTAGTATACCGGAAAGATATCTGGGAACTGATTTTAGAGCTGGGGCTTACGATAAAAGATTTATGTACCGGTAAAGGACTTCATATGGAAGAGCGTCCTGTAAGAAAACTGGGTGTTATGATTATTGTGGCGACAATTCCGACTGCTTTGATCGGACTTCTGCTGCAGGACTTCTTCAACGGGCTTTATACTTCTTTTACCGCTATCGGTATCGGATTTCTGATTACGGGCGTCCTTATGCTCTTAGCAGAGCGGATGGGCGCAGCAAAAAAGGGAATCGAAAAAATGAACTGCAGAAATGCTATTTTTGTAGGTGTGCTGCAGGGTGTCGCTATTTGCCCGGGAATTTCCCGTTCCGGCTCTACGCTGGTAGGCGGGCTGACAACAGGACTGAAAAGAGATTTTGCAGTTAAGTTTGCTTTTCTGATTTCAATACCGTCCATTTTGGGTTCTGTGGTTCTGGAAGTGCCGGATGCATTGAAAGAAGGACTGGATACCGCTTTGATAGGACCGATTTTGGCAGGTATGGCAGTTGCGGCAGTTTCCGGATTCATCGCAATTAAAACGATGATTAAAATTGTCTCCAACAAGAAATTAAGCTATTTTTCTTATTATGTATGGGCCCTTGGCGCATTCACAATCTGCTATGGAATTTTCTTTGCATAATGAGTATACTATGCGGCATTTTACAGTTGTTATTCTGCAAAATGCCGGGAATCGAGCCTGCTCAGATAATTTCTTATGAGCAGGCACATTTTGTATGATAGGGGGAACATGTGGCGAAGACTAATAAAAAAGCCGGAGCCTCGTCCGGTAAGACTAAAAATACAAAGAAGAAAACTGAAAATAAGTCAAAGCAGGATGCTTATGCAGGAAAAAAACAGGGTGCGGATTTTCGCGTAGTCGATGAAATCTGGGGTATTATCTTTATTGCTGTCGGCATATTTCTCTTTGCGGCGGTGCAGTTCCATACGGCAGGGCAGCTCGGCAATTCCGTCGGTGATTTTCTGAGAGGAATTTTCGGTCATATCGGGCTGATACTTCCGTGGTATTTGATACTTGTGGGAATTTTGCTGTTTATCAATAAAAGAGTACATTTATCCGGAAAATCGGCGGTGCTGCTCTTTGTGGTTCTTCTGATGCTGTGTCTTCTTAACAGCGGCAGATTTATCGACAGCGCGTCTCTTTCTTATGATTTCGGTGATTTTTACAAATCCGGTATTGAGCTTGAAAGCGGCGGTCTTTTCGGTATGGCTTTAGGGACATGGCTGACAAAGCTGACGGGGAAAGTAGGTCTTTATGTTTTTTCTGCGGTTGCAGCGATTGTCAGCATTCTGCTTATCGTGAACACACCGGTATCCAAAGGGATTGAAAAGATGTCGGATCGTATGGAAGCGCGGCGTGAACTTCGCCGTCACGAAAGTGAGGCGGAAGGTATTTCGGAACCTGCGCAGACGGTATCCTATGCGCCGAAAACTCATGAATCGCAGATGGATCTTTTTGCGGGAAACGGCAGAGATATTAAGATTATTACACCTTTTGACGATGAAGGTCCTCTCGGAAGAGGAGAACAGTCCTCAAAGAAAGAAAAGAAAAACAGCGTGCTGAAATATATGAGCGATAAGAATCTGTTCGGTGAAAAGAGCGGGAAAAAAGATCAGCCGCAGGGAAAATCCGGTTATGGTCTTTCGGACAGCAGCGCATCTGTGAGCAAAGGTTTTGGCCTTGACGGAGCGGGTTCTTCGGGATCTGAGCAAGGCTTTGGACTTGGAACAGATGGGTTTTCCGCTTCTTCAGGAGGTTACGGTCTTGACGGCGCATCCTCACCACGCAGAACAGAACAGGGCTTCGGTCTTTCGGAAAACAGTTTTGTAACCGTAAAAGGTGGCGAAAAGTCTTATGGGATTTCCGATATCAACGATATGCCGAAGAAAAGCGCCTTGGAAGGTATCAGCGGTATAGCCGTCACTTCTGAGCCGCAGAAGCTGACGAAAAAAGAAGCAAGCTCAATCACGCTGGACCCTTCGGAGATGACTCAGGCGGTAAAAACGAAGACAACTTACAGAAAACCGTCTGTGAATCTTTTGAATAAGCCGGTTCCGCAAAACAAGGGGAACATTAATATCGATCTGAAGATGAAAGCGGCTAAGCTGGAAGAAACACTGAGAAACTTTCATGTGGATGCAAGAGTCATTCAGGTAACCCAGGGACCTGCCGTAACCAGATATGAAATTCAGCCCAATGTGGGCGTCAAAGTAAACAGCATTGTCAGACTTGCAGATGATATCGCGCTGAATCTGGAGGCGAAGAGTATTCGTATTGAAGCGCCGATTCCGGGCAAGGCAGCTGTGGGGATTGAGGTTGAAAATGATAAGATCAATATGGTTACCCTGCGGGAAATCATTGATTCCAAAGAGTTCAAAGAAGCGAAGTCGAAAATCACTTTCGCTGTAGGAAAGGATATTGCAGGAAAAGCCATTGTAGCAGACTTAAAAGGGATGCCTCATCTTCTGATTGCAGGCTCCACAGGTTCCGGAAAGAGCGTCTGCATCAACAGTATTATTACAAGTATTCTGTACAAGGCTGACCCGGATGAAGTGAAACTGGTGCTCATTGATCCGAAGGTAGTGGAACTGGGAAACTATAACGGAATTCCGCATCTTCTGATTCCCGTAGTCACAGAGCCTGCGAAGGCTGCCGCTGCACTGAACTGGGCTGTTGCAGAGATGACAGATCGTTATAAGAAGTTTGCGGAAAACCAGGTTCGCGATCTGGAAAGCTACAATGACACCATGCGTCTGGTGGGAGAAACAGACAAGGTAATGCCGCAGATTGTGATTATCATCGACGAGCTGGCGGATCTGATGATGGCTGCGCCGTCTCAGGTGGAAGAATCCATCTGCCGCCTGGCGCAGATGGCAAGAGCTGCCGGCATGCATCTGATTGTGGCGACACAGCGGCCGTCAGTCGATATCATTACCGGCGTTATTAAGGCTAATATTCCTTCCAGGATTGCCTTTGCAGTGTCCTCCCAGTTTGACTCCAGAACCATTCTGGATATGTCCGGCGCGGAAAAACTGGTGGGCAAGGGCGATATGCTCTTTAATCCGCTGGGAATGGGAAAACCGGTTCGTGTACAGGGTACTTTCGTTTCCGACAGCGAGGTCCATAATGTGATTCAGTATGTTAAAAGTCAGGTTGAGGATGTGGAATATGCCGGAGATGTGATAAACACCATAGAAAAAGGCAATCTGTCGCAGGGCGGAAAGGATGATGACGGGGACGAGCTGCTGCAGGAAGCTATTGACTGCGTGGTAACTGCGGGACAAGCCTCAGTGTCTATGCTGCAGAGAAGATTTCGGATCGGTTACAACAGAGCCGCCCGCATTGTGGATATGATGGAGGCAAGAGGCATTGTGGGTCCGCAGGACGGAAGCCGTCCGCGGCAGGTTCTGCTTACGGAAGATGAACTGAATGAAATGAAGAATGAAGTGGAGAATGCATGAAGATTTTTATTGAAACCCTCGGCTGTCCTAAGAATTTCAACGATTCTGAGGTGGCAGCCGGCATATTGGAAGAAAATAATCATATTATTGTAAACGCACCTGAAGAAGCTGATGTAATTCTGGTGAATACCTGCGGATTTATCAATGATGCAAAAACTGAATCGATCGAGAGAATTTTCGATATGGCACAGTATAAAGAGGAAGGCAAAAAGCTTATCGTTTCCGGCTGTCTGTCAAAGCGTTACGGAGCGGAGCTTTACGAAGAAATGCCGGAGGCAGATCTTTTTATCGGTGTCGATGAGTATGAAAAACTGCCGGAACTTCTGTCAGAACTTGATACGCGAAAGGTTGATGTAAGCGGCTGTCCGGGAGCGGTTCTTAAATCTCAGCCTCGGAAACTGCCGGAGCATCTTTATTCGGCTACGATTAAAATTGCCGAAGGCTGTAATAATATCTGCGCTTACTGCATTATTCCGAAAATCAGAGGAAAGTACAGAAGCAAGCGGGAAGAGGATATTCTTCGCGAGGCGCAGGAACTTGCGGATGCAGGCTGCAAAGAGCTGATTCTGATTGCGCAGGATGTGACTTATTACGGAAAAGATTTGTACGGTGAATACCGCCTTGCGAAACTGCTGAAAAAGCTCTGCAGAATTGAGGGCATTCGCTGGATTCGTTTGATGTACTGCTATGAAGACAGGATTACTGATGAACTGATTGAAGTTATGGCAGAGGAAGAAAAAATCTGCAATTATCTGGATATTCCGATTCAGCATGCTTCCGACCGTGTACTTCGCGCTATGAATCGCCGTTCTACAGCGGCATCTATCGATGATACGCTGCGGCGTCTTACGGCGGCAATTCCCGACATTCATGTGAGAACAACACTGATTGTCGGTTTTCCGGGAGAAAGCGAGGAGGATTTTGAACAGCTTGTGGAATTTGTGGAACGGGAAAAGTTTGCTCGCTTGGGTGTGTTCACTTATTCTCAGGAAGAAAATACGGCAGCCGGTGAGATGGAAAATCAGATTGACGAGGAACTCAAAGATGAACGGCTTGATGCGATTATGCGCAGACAGATTGATATTTCGCTCGCCTGGAACAGAGAGAAAGTCGGTAAGATTTTTGAAGTTCTGGTAGAAGAGCGCGATGAAGACGGCAGCTATATCGGAAGAACACGCTACGATGCGCCGGAAATCGATAATTCTGTGATTTTTACTTCGGAGCAGGAACTTTCGGCGGGAGACATTGTCAATGTGAAGATTACAGATGCTTTCGACTACGACCTAGTCGGGATAATGGTCCTGTCCCAAGAAAACGAATGAAATGAGTTTGATTGGAAAGACAGACCTTATGCTTTAGCGCCCCAAGAGAACGAACGATAGGGAAGTTCGATTGGCGAGGCGGTAGTCGTATAATGGTCCTGTCCCAAGAAAACGAATGAAATGAGTTTGATTGGAAAGACAGACCTTATGCTTTAGCGCCCCAAGAGAACGAACGATAGGGAAGTTCGATTGGCGAGGCGGTAGTCGTATAATGGTCCTGTCCCAAGAAAACGAATGAAAGGAGAAACTATGAATTTACCTAATAAACTGACTGTCGGCAGAGTGATTGCCGTACCGTTTTTCATTGCAGCTTATATGACAGAATACTATGCGGCAGCTTTTGTGCTGTTTATTTTGGCTTCGCTGACAGATATGTTGGACGGAAAAATTGCAAGAAAATATAATCTGGTTACGAATTTTGGAAAGATTATGGACCCCCTTGCGGACAAGATTCTGGTGTATTCCGCTTTCTGCCTGATGGTAGAGGACGGATTGGTTCCGGCGTGGATGCTGATTGTGATTTTAGCCCGTGAATTTGCCATTGCCGGTATGAGAACCGTGGCAGCTTCTGACGGTATTGTGATTGCTGCAGGTATGAGCGGAAAAATTAAAACTGTGCTGCAGATGATTGCAGTGCCGCTTCTGCTTTTGACAACCGCAATTACAGATACCGGTCTGCATCATTACCTAAATATCGCAGCACAGATTTTTCTGTGGGCGTCCCTTGTGATGACCGTATACTCCGGTATCGAATACATCGCAAAGAATAAAAAAGTATTTGCTCAATAATGGACTTGCTCCGATTTGCGAAGCAAATTGATGAGAAGTCCTTATGCTTTTGCACCCCAAGAACGAAGCGATTGGCAAGGTGCAAGTCGTATAATGGACTTGCTCCGATTTGCGAAGCAAATTGATGAGAAGTCCTTATGCTTTT
>CALBGO010000057.1 GCA_937894585.1 uncultured Eubacterium sp. | reverse complement strand
TACGCCCTACGTGGACTTGCACCACAGACTGACGGCATGCCCGTCATACGCAAAAAAACATAGTCGGAATAATTCCGACTATGTTCTGTTTCATTCCAAGTAAAACTTGATTTCAAAAGTTGTTATACGCTAAACTCCGCGAAATGTCATCAGAGCCTTATGCAGAAAAAGGCTGCACCATTTCCGGAGTCCATAATTTCCGTTGATTGCACTACAAAGTTTCATCTTAAAGCTTTGCTGCCAGTCCGTTCATTTCCTCGCTGACATAATCCTCGATGGAACCGCTGTCACAAGCTCCGGCAACGGCAGGGTCCATCGGCAGTTTTGCAATATTTGCGATGCCGTGTTTTGCAGCTGCTTCTTCAATATGGCTCTCACCGAAAATACTGTGAGCTTTTCCGCAGTCCGGACACTTGAAATAGGACATATTTTCTACAATGCCCAGAACCGGAACTTCCATCAGTTCTGCCATTTTCACAGCTTTTTCCACAATCATACCCACAAGTTCCTGCGGAGAAGTTACGATAATAATCCCGTCCACAGGCAGGCTCTGATATACAGTCAGCGCTACATCGCCTGTTCCCGGCGGCATATCCACAAACATCACATCGATATCGCCCCAGCAGACATCACTCCAGAACTGTTCGATCACACCGCCCAGAATCGGTCCTCTCCAAACAACCGGATCTGTCTCATTTTCTAAGAGCAGGTTAATGGACATCACTTTGATTCCGCTTTTTGTGACGGACGGAAGCAGCATTTCGTCGTTGCCCAGCGCTTTTTCGGAAAGTCCGAATGCTTTCGGAATAGACGGTCCTGTAATATCCGCATCCAGAATTGCTACATTTTTTCCCTGTCTTCTCGCTGCCGCAGCCAGCATGGAAGTTACCGAAGACTTTCCTACGCCGCCTTTGCCGCTGACAATACCAATTACTTTTTTTACATCAGACAGCTGATTCATCGGAGCCTTCTGAATCCCCGGCTCCTCCTGTCTTTCGCTGCAGGTTGCGCTGCAGCTGCCGCAATCATGATTACAATCACTCATTGTTCTGTTCTCCTTTTATATGAAATATAATTCTCTGTCTTTTATACTGTTTCTGAAGATTTCTTTTTATAAAAAACGCATTCCGCACATTCCGGTCTTCTCGGCTTTTCCGGATCACAGTAAAGAGGAAAAATCCGCAGGTCGTGGGAAAGCTTGTCTCCCATCAGAGACTTAAGTCCTGCAATCTGGCACAGGGTTCCCGCAAATTCCGTAGTTACACCCTGTTTTACCTTCCGCATGGTTTCTCTGTATACCTTTGCCATATCTCTTTCGTAATATTCATCCTTGTACTCGTAAAACTCCTCAAACGCAGGCAGCTCCACCGGGTTAAAAACCGGACAGTAAAGAACACAGTTATTGCACTTCTGACAACCGTCTTCGTTGATAACCGGACGCTTATGTCCGTTTTCGTCTCGCGTTATTCTAATGCAGGCATGTTTACAACCCACAATGCAGGCTTCACAGCCGTTGCAGTTTTTTACTCTGTCTAAAATCTGCATACTTCCAAAGCTCCTTCTCTCAGACTGTACAGCACTTCTGTACGGGTTATATTTTATCACATCTTCTGCTTAAATTAAAGGTTGCAAAAAAGTTTTTGAAAATTCAAATTTGCCCATTGATTTTTGTTCGGAATTGTATTATAATACAGACAATAAAAAGAAATACATTATAAATTTAGATAGAAAGTTGTAGTGTATGAATTTTATGGAATCTAAAGAAAGGAAGCGATGGTTATGTTGAAACGCTGTTTAGGACCGGGCGACTCATTTCAGGCAGAGCCTTCCGCTTTCAGAATCTGATTTACCCGAGCAGAACTTTTACGGAGAAGCGTCTCCGCAGGGTCGGGGCAAGACCCTACCGATTATCAGCAGACTGCCGGTTCAGTAAATAACAGGATTTTGGAAGCCGTCGGTTCGCCGGGAAATCGTTGGCACTTAGGATTATAAAAGAAATGTATTTAAAATATATAGACAACTGAATAAGAACTTATTGCAAACTAAAACACCGTCGTCCACAGATGCCGGTGTTTTTCATATACAGAAATATCAACGTTTTCATATTATTAAAATGCCGCCTACAGAAGCTCATCCAAAGAAAGCTGCCAGCGAATCCAGCTTTCCTGTTCTGCCGACCTGATAATATCGTCATCGGTAAAATCCCCCGTTAAAAACGGAGAAAATGGATCGTGGTGCTTCAGGTTATATTCCGCAGTTTCCGGATCGCTGTTTGCATAGCAGTAAAGGCACCCATGTCCGCATGTATTGTAAGCGCCGATATCGTTTCCGAGAACGCAGGCGCACTCCTCTCTGGTTTCTGCGGATTTCGGCACGTCAAGAGGAAATCCTATGGCCTCTTCTAAAATCTGCTTTGACTGACATCCTCCGCAGTCTGCGCCGAAAACAGAAAGCTCGTCACCTTCTCCGCAGGTCATCAGAGTCATCTTATGCTCCGCAGCGATTTTCGCAAAAGTCTCTCCCAGAAACAGCCTGTCTTCTTTTTTAACGGTCTGTACTCCGGGGAAATTTTTCTTCGTCTTTTCATAAATGTCGATAAAACTGATGACACAGCGGCTTGTATATCCCGAAAGTTTTTCCGCCATTTCGGAAAAGCTTTCGATATGAAAATCTCTATTGTATTTCCCCGACAGAAAAATCGGATCATACCGCCAGCTGATACACTCTCTTCCCACTTTTTCAGAAAGTCTGCAAAAGCTTTCCATTACCTCACAAGGCTCCGGCACAAATGGCTCGATATCCTTTCCGTAGGGGGTAATTGTCACAGACCAGAACTGCCGGAACTTCCTGATATTTTCAAGACCCGAAAGCATCGGCTCCGGATTTTTGGTACAGAAAGTGATGCAGTCCACTACCTCCGGATCCAGAAGATAGCGGGTCACCTGCTGTTTGTTGTATGGATTTCTTGCAAGCACATATCCCTCCGCAACTCTGCGGTAAAACCATTTGCTGTAAAAGGCCGGGATGTCTGTTCTGTTTCCTGTATTTAATATCATTTATCTGTTCACAATCTTTCCGATATTTTTCAGCTGAATGGAAATGGTTCCGTCAGCGTGGTTGGTGAATTCCACATATCTGTTGTTTTCCAGATATTCTGTAGGAATTTTAATTTCAATTCCGGTGTCGGTTTTAATCTTATGACTCCGAATACTCTTGACAACCTTTGGATTTTCCACCTCGATTTTAGCGGGAATATCAGCTTCCGCTGCTTTCTGTCGAAAAGTCTTTTTCATCACTTCATTGTCACGAAATACCTCTTCACACAAATCCGAAGGGGTAAAAGGCACATTCTGTTCCGCATTTTCAATGATGCAGTTTTTTGCACGAGTCACAGCAACAGCCGAATTGCTGCCGTACTCTTCTGCCACTTCTCCTGCAATTTTTCGAATTAAACGCACCGTCTCCCTGTCGGACTGTCCGTAAGAGCACTGCAGCACCCTGTCCGAAAGCACGAAGACATCTTCGCCCAAAACCGACCGCTTTTTATCGCTGAGCCGTATTTCCTGGGTTTCGGTATCAATCAGCGCATAACAGGAAATCTTCTGACTTGTCCCCGGAAGCAGTGTGAAATACCGTATGATTTTATTGGCAGTTCCTTCCTCTCCACTCTCAACCTGATGGGTATATGCAGTTTTATTGGGAAGAAGCAAAAAGCCGATATACTCCCTGCTTTCTTCTGTAAAACGGCACACAAGAAAGTCCATTGACTCAAGCTCGTCTGCCTGAGAAATCTGATCGTAAAGAAGATTTCCCGCCGCTGCAGAAAATTCGGTAAAGGTTGCTCCGCCTGAAAGATAGCGGTCTAAAGACTGTTTCAGAATACTGTGTTCCAAAAATTCACCCTTTTTCCCTGCGCCGTCTTCCATAATGCGCGATAAGTGTTTTTCGATAAATTCGGCAGCGCCGTAATCAGTAAGATCCAGCTCTTTCTGCGAAAACACGCAGAGGTCCGAATTAAAATCCATAATATGTAAAATAGCTTTTCTGATAATCATATGCCGTTTTTAAATCTCAACTTTCGCAAATTCTGTATAAATTGCCTGCACAGCCGCCTCATAATCAGCGCCGGAAACGCCGACCATCATATTCATTTTCTGTGCACCGTGGTCAATCAGATTCACATTGATTCTGCGGTTTGCAAGAGCTCCCAGCACTCTTACCGCAACAGCCGGCGATGTGCTTAAATCTCTGCCCACTACCGCGATCAGCGCTACATTTTCTGTTACCGTAATATTTCCGGAAGGAACCTTTGCCCAGATTTCCTCTGTGAGTTCCGCACGACAGTCCTTTACATCTTTCCCGTCTACAATGATATTCAGAGAATCGATGCTGGAAAGAATATTCTTGACAGAAATTTTTCTCTCCTCAAAGATCTTGAGAATTTCCGCCCGAAGCTGCGGTTCTTCGCTCATTCTGCTCTTTTCAATGAGAATCGTGGTGCAGCCTGTTTTTCCTGAAATTCCGGAAACCGAAAGCTCGGACCGATAGTAATCCGCATTCTTTACAATCATCGTACCGCAGTCCTCAGGTCTTTCCGTATTTCTGATGTTAATTGGAATTTCCAGCTTTTCTACAGGGAATACCGTATCTTCATGCATAACGGCAGCGCCCATATAAGCCAGCTCTCTCAGCTCTCTGTAGGTAATTACCGGCACGGTCAGCGGATTTTTTACAATGCGCGGATCTGCCATCAGAAGACCTGAAACATCTGTCCAGTTTTCGTAAAGATCGGCTCCCGCTGCAGCAGAAACAATCGCCCCTGTAATATCGGAGCCTCCTCTTGAGAAGGTCTTGATTTTTCCATCCGGCGCAGTGCCGTAAAAACCGGGAATCACTGCATGGCCGCTTTCGGAAAGGGCTTTACTCAAAGCCGCCTTCGTCCGTTCTTCGTCATATCTGCCCTCTTCGGTCAAAAATACAGTTCCCTCCGCATCTATAAAATCAAATCCGGTAAATTCCGCCATAATTTTTGCGTTCAGGTATTCCCCTCTGCTGATAATGTAGTCTCTGTACTCTTCTTTTCCGAGAGCCGCTCTGATTTTGGAAAACTCTCCGTCAATATCAACAGACACATTAAGACTTCTTGCCAGCACCTTGTATCTGGACTGAACCTTCGCCAGTATGTCTTCTCTTTCTTCCGGTTTTCCGTCTGCACAGGCAATCAGAAGATCCGTAACCTTCTCATCTGTTGCGGAACGCTTTCCCGGTGCGGAAACTACGGCAAACTTTCTTTCCTCTTCGGCTTTGATGATTTCTGCGCATTTTCTGAAATGCTCCGCGTCGGCAAGAGAAGTTCCGCCGAATTTAACAACTTTGCAGTCTGCTTTTTCTCTGAAAATATCGGCAAGGGAATCGTCGTTGATTCTGCTGACATCGTACTGGGTTGTCTGATACACAAAGTAGTTGAGCCAGTTGGAATACAGAAGATTTGCCGACGAGCGCCACTTTACCAGAGGCTTCTTCGTATCGTCATCATCGGGGAAGTAGTTGCACGGAACTTCAGGATTAAGTCCCGCTTTCTTATCTCTGAGGTACTCTTTCAAAAGGGTATCTCCGTCATATTCGGAATGCCCCATAATAAAAATCTGCCGGTCGTTTTCCGATTTAACGGCATAAATCCCTGCTTCA
Organism: uncultured Eubacterium sp.; assembly: GCA_937894585.1. Lineage (GTDB taxonomy): Bacteria > Bacillota > Clostridia > Peptostreptococcales > Anaerovoracaceae > Senimuribacter. The sequence goes on along the minus strand of CALBGO010000057.1, from coordinate 3,853 downwards.
TCTGAGGTGGAGATGATTTTCAAAGCCGGCACCGCTTCCACATCTTCTCTGTAAACGGTGGTATTTCTTGAATGAGGCACATAAAATTCGTCGTCAAAGCCCCGAAACAGCATACCTTTTTTATAATCCAATGTATGCCGGTACACGCCGGACAGCTTTTTCGGCAGCTTGTGTTTTTCGATTCCGTAATGGTAATAAAGCCCTGCCTGCGCACCCCAGCAGATATGGAAAGTGCTGTGTACATGGCGTTTGCTCCACTCCATTATTTCGCAGAGCTCGTCCCAGTATTCCACCTCTTCAAACTCTAAAAGCTCAACCGGCGCACCGGTGATAATCATACCGTCGTAGTTTTTATGCTTAATCTGGTCAAAAGTCTTATAAAAAGCGATCATATGCTCCTCAGAAGTATTGGACGCCTTATGGGTGCTGGTCTGCAGCAGCTCCAGTTCCACCTGCAGCGGCGTATTTCCGAGAAGCCTCGTCAGCTGTGTTTCCGTATCTATTTTAGTCGGCATCAGATTGAGAATCAGAATCTGCAGCGGACGGATATCCTGTGTCATAGCGCGGGTATCCGTCATCACAAAAACATTCTCCTGCGTCAGCGTTTCTATAGCCGGCAAATTGTTAGGAACTTTAATCGGCATATATGTAAACCTCCCTGTTATTTCGGAATTTATTTAGAAAAGAGCAGCCGGCAGAATCAAAAAGTTCTGTGCGAACATATCCCATACTGCGCGCGCAGTTCAGCAAACGACCAACCCTTAACATTACTATTATGCGCTAAAAAACGCCGTCTTGCAAGAGCAATTTGCGGAAGACGGCGAGAAGAAATTTGCAGAAGACAGCGCGAAAACAGATTTGTGAAAAGCAGCAAGCCGGCAGCGAGAAAACAGCGGAAATGCAGAAAGAACTACAGGTTTGCGAAAACCATAAAACCTCTGAAAGCTGCAAAATATAAAGACACGCACAGACAGCAAAGATACGCGAAGGGAAAAACGGAAAAAATACAACGGAATTTATCTGACGAAAAGCTTTTCTTCTATAACCTTCTTCCTCTCATTCGAAAGAGGAATGTCCGTATCAAGCTCCAGAATTGCACCTTCGTATAGAAGCACCAGATTTTTATTCTCCTTTTTCATATAAACTCGTTTCGCCGTAAATCCACTCCCCGAAACCTCTTTATACCCGGAAAAACTCCAATACCGCTCTCTGATTACCCGACGGTAAATACGGTCATTTTCAGTGGTGAAGAGATGATATGACAAATCATAGTCCGCAGCATTTTTCGAAAAGTCTTCCCCCGAAAAGTGCTGCAGGAAAGGAGAACCTTCACTGTCGGAATAACGGTCTTTGTAACCTGTGGTTTCAACTCCCATATCCTCCATCGTAAGAGGAAGCTCATCTGTGAAAACCTGCACCATCTCTTTGCCATTATAAACATATTCCGAATGATTATCAAACAAAAAGGCGACAGAAGTTAATATAAGTGCAAAAGGAACAGCCAGAGCAAAATAAAGTGCAAGATGTCCTCTCTTCTGCCGATTGCACTGCGCGTCGACAAAGGTAAATCCTATCATATAAAGAATTACGCCTGCAAATACAATTCCTATCACAATCAGACTGCTTCTATGCCGCTCATACCAGCTGTCCAGCAGCCCTCCCCATATTCCGAATAAAATATATGCCTGCATAAAAGCATTTGCTGCTTTGTTGACTCTGCTCCTCCGATAAACGGAACTTCTGCCCGCTTCCGCATCTCTTTTTGCCTTTCTGTACCATAAAAAATATCCGCAGCCGCTTACAATTACAAATATCGCCATAACCGGCAGAAAAACAGTTCCCAGAAGATGCATAAAAGAAAGGTATGCATTATAGTCCCATCCTCCGATAAAAAGTCTATTCCATACAAACAGAATCGGAAGCGCCAAAAATAATAAAAACCCGTTCTGCAAGCTGCATTTGGCATGAACCGCATTCAGTTTTGTAAGCGGGTCCGTGCTGATCGGCACAGCATTCAGATCTTCGTTTTCATAGACCTAAATACTTCCGTCGGAAAAAATCCGTTTCCAGCCTGCCGCTTCACACAATTCTTCGTACTGAGAAAGCTCCATATCCCCTATATGTTCCAAAACAACTTCCGCACAGATTTTCACATTCCGCGGTTCTGTCCGTTTAAATCCAAGCAGTGTACCGGTTTTGCTTGTCAGCTCCCAGCCCTCCTGCGCTTTTCTTTCCAGAAAATCCGAAAAATCGTCCAGCTCGTTATAATCGCAAGCGTAAAAACGGATTTTTGTATTCCTGATTCTCATGACTTTCACCCCTTATAAAACCTTTCGAAATCCCCTATCAGAATCCGGTGTCTTTGGTACTCCTTTACTAAAATTTCCCGTCCCTTTTCCGTAATCGTATAACACCTCCTGCTGCCCTCTGTTTCTGTCTCCCGAATAAAACCTTCTCTCTGAAAATCTTCCAGCAAAGCGTAAATCGTTCCCGGTCCGAGACGAATCCTGTTATCTGTCAGGATACGAACTTTTTCCATAATATCCACACCGCAAAGCTCTTCCTGCAGCGCAAGAAGTACATAATACATCTGCTCTGTCAGTGTTTTGAATTTCTCCCGCGGCATAAAACGCACTCCTTTCAGCACTGTTTTCTATTCTTTACAGACTCGCCGGTTTCGCATATCGAAATCGTACTGTTTTCTATCCTTTGCAGGCTCGCCGGTTTCGCATATAAATCGCATAAAGCCTGAATTACGCCGTATATAAAACAGCAAGCATATATTCCAGTCAAGCATCGGATATCGATTATCGTATCGAATATCGTTATCCTTATAATACTCCGATACAACGCAATTGTCAAGAATAAAAATAAAATTCAGATAAATGCAGAAGGGATTTAACTTACAAAACCCGAAAACTTCGGTAACGGAAAGTATAACTTCAGAGCACTACAATCTTTATCGAGCATGCTGTAAGTCTCGATCTTTCGCTTTTCGTTCTTCCTTATTTTCCCATAAAAACAATATATTTTATAGTTTCTCTGTAGATTTCGGAAACCGTTCATTCCTTTCGCAATAAATTTAACTAAACCTCTTTCTTCACCAAATTCGTCTACACCGTTGTAAAGGCTTGAGTTCCATTTTTTTGCAAGATAAAGGGTATGAGGAAGAGAACCTCTATTTCAATTTCCGTTTTCCTCATTGAATCAGACGAAAAGCAGGGAAACCGACATACCGATTGCTCCATCATTATACAACATAAGTATCAAGATAGGCGATTCCGACGCGATCTCATTCAATCTGGTTGCCTTTCCTTCATTCTAACGACAAGAAAAAACCGTCCGATTCGGACGGTCTTTCTATCGTTTGGTTGCGGGGACAGGACTTGAACCTGCGGCCTCCGGGTTATGAGCCCGACGAGCTACCAACTGCTCTACCCCGCGTCATCATATTGAATTATATATCAAAATATATGCATACAGAACCCAACTTATACCGACTTTCCAAATGGTGCCGGAGACCGGGGTCGAACCGGTACGATCGGTAAGGATCGCAGGATTTTAAGTCCTGTGCGTCTGCCAATTCCGCCACTCCGGCATACATATACAAACTTGTTAAAAAAATGGCTCCGAGAGTGGGGCTCGAACCCACAGCCTACCGGTTAACAGCCGGTTGCTCCACCATTGAGCTATCTCGGAACATTCGTCAGCGTCTATAAATATTATTACCGCGAACTTTATTAAGTATACAACTAAAAGCAAATATTGTCAACATCTTTTTTATATTTTGCACGATTATCTGCTCCGAATGTGATAATGTCCTAAGTAAACGAACAGGATTATGTCCCAAAAA
>CALBGO010000056.1 GCA_937894585.1 uncultured Eubacterium sp. | reverse complement strand
ATGGGTGACAGGCGTAAACATATTTGATTTTTGATTCCAGGTGTCAAACTCCCGGGAATTTTTAGTTGATAGTTTTTTTCATTCAGTGTATACTGTTTTCGTAAGATATTAGGTTTTTGCATATTAATATTTTACCATGACAACTTCCGATGTTTTTGCATTTGGAAGTTGTTTTTTGTTGTTTTTTGCGTACATAAAAAGGGCACGCACTAACGCTTTTTATTCGTTAATGCGACAGCCCCTTTTGAATGCAATTTGACGGTAGGTCCCCCGCCAGGAGTGCAGCACTTTAGTGCGCACCCTTTTATGCAGGCCATAGATATTCTCAAATCCCCTGCAAACAGTTTTTTCAGCGAAACACAGGAGACTTTGCCCGGAAGAGAGGGGGGTATATGAAGAAAATAAAGTACATTTTCGATGATATGCAACAGAAATTGACTGAAAAACACCGAGTTTTGACTTAAATACAGCTCATAAGTGTAATTTAATTCCATAAAACGTAAATTTTATATTATTTTTACCCTGTTTAACGAAAAGAAATCCCCCGTAAAATCAGAAACAGGTGAATCCCAGGAGATTTTGGAGTATAGAAAAGAGAAATATACTGGGTATGGGTATATGTGGTTTGTGTTTATGACTATGCTTGTATTTGTCTTTTTCGTTTTATGTTCTGATGTGCGGTTGCTTTTTCTATTTCTGATGTGCGGTTACCTTTTCTATTTTATGTTCTGATCTGTATGCGTATCTGTATTTTGTAATCCTCATATTGACACTGTTTGCGTAAAACTGTTATAATTACAATGTATGTTTATTACTGCGAAGGGCACACAGCCGAAGAAGGCGTGGGACCTTTCGTAAATTTAAAATTGAATAGGAGAGAAAAATGAACGGTAAACAGCTTACGATTCGCGGCATGGTGATCGGCGTAATCGGTTCTGTGGTAATCACCTGCAGTTCCATGTATATTGCGCTGAAACTGAGCTCGCTGCCATGGCCTATTATGTTCGTGGCGTTATTTTCTATGTTGGCGCTGAAAGCGCTGGGAAGCACTAATCTCAACGAGATCAATGTAACTCATACGGCAATGTCTGCCGGCGCGATGGTAGCAGGGGGACTTGCTTTTACGATACCGGGTATCTGGATTCTGAATCCGGAGGCGGAGGTCAGCACCGGTCAGCTGATGGCAATTGCCCTGGGCGGTGTTTTTCTTGGACTGATTTTTACAGCCCTGATCAGAAAGTATTTTGTTGAAACCAAAGACTTACCTTATGCAATGGGACAGGCTGCGGCAGAAACCTTGCAGGTGGGGGACGAAGGCGGAAAGAAAGCCGGAACTCTCTTTGCATCTATGGGCGCAGCTGCAGTTTTTACAGTTATTCGGGACTGGTTCGGAAAAATTCCGGCGACGCTGATGAGTCAGAAAATGCTCAGTTACGGATCTGCCGGCGGCATTTGGCTTTCTCCGATGCTGGTTTCTATCGGATATATTATCGGACCGGTTGCCATCGGCGTGTGGTTTCTGGGTGCGCTGATCGGTGATTTAGGCATCCTGATCGGTGGTCAGACTTTCGGTATCTGGGATGCGGCGCAGGCTGCCAGTGTAAAGCAGTCTCTGGGAATCGGCCTGATGGTCGGTACCGGTGTAGGCATTCTCTTAAAAGGAATTCTGCCGAAAGCGAAGGAAATATTCGGCGGAATGTTCAGCAGGGATAGTGCCGGAGATTCCATCGTTCCTATGAGATGGGCGCCTTTTGCAATGATTTTACTGGCTGCGGTATTCACTTTTGTATGCAATATGGGTGCAGCAGCTTCTATTATAACAATTTTGGGTGTCTGGCTGGCAACTGCTATGTCTGCTCAGTGTGTAGGTCAGTCAGGTATCAATCCGATGGAAATTTTCGGTATCATTGTGCTGATTGCCGCAAAGGCGGTGACTTCCATCGGAGAGACAGAGGGCTTCTTTATCGCAGCCGTTGTTGCGGTGGCATGCGGTCTTGTGGGCGATGTGATGAACGATTTCAAAGAAGGACATATGCTTAAAACTGATGCGAAAGCGCAGTGGATTGCTGAAGCTGTAGGCGGCGTGATCGGCGCCGTAGTGTCAGTCTTTGTGCTGGTTGCTATGGTAAAAGCTTACGGTCCGGCAGCCTTTACAGACGGTGAGATGTTTACTGCGGCTCAGGCAAATACGGTTGCCGCTATGGTAGGTGGTATTTCCAATCTGCCGTTCTTCTTTGCGGGGCTTGCAGCAGCAGTGGTACTTTACTGCGTTAATTTCCCTGTTATGACGCTGGGACTGGGCGTATATCTGCCGTTTTATATGTCGGCAACAGCTTTTATCGGCGGCGCGCTCCGCTTTATAATTGATCGGTTCTTACCGAACTTTGAAAAGGACTCCAAAGGACAGATTATCGCTTCCGGTCTTCTGGGAGGAGAAGCAGTGGTTGGCGTAGTTATCGCAATTATTACGGCGGTTCAGGCGCTGGGATAGGAGAATAGATATGAATGATATTCTGAAAGAAATTCAGATTACAGATATCGGAGGATTTGAAATCGGTTCTGTTGAAAATACGGAGGCGGCAACCGGCGTAACGGTGATTATCAGTGAACAGGGAGCAGCTGCGGGAGTAGATGTTCGCGGCGGCGGTCCTGCCACCAGAGAAACGGATCTTCTGAAACCGGAAAATATGGTACAGGCTATCAATGCAGTGGTGCTTTCCGGCGGCAGCGCTTACGGTCTTGAAGCAGGCTGCGGCGTGATGGATTATCTGGAGGAAAAAGGCGTTGGATTTGATGTGGGCGTAGGGCTTGTTCCTATCGTCTGCGGTGCTTCACTTTTTGATCTGGTTGTGGGGGACAGCAAGGTAAGACCTGACAAGGCTATGGGAAAGGCTGCCTGCGAAAATGCGTACAGGGGCATATTCGAGGAAGGAAATCACGGTGCGGGAACCGGAGCCTCTGTGGGAAAATATCGGGGACCCGAGAGAATGATGAAAAGCGGGCAGGGCAGCAGCGCTGTGCAGATCGGAGCTTTGCAGATCGGAGCGGTTTCCGCAGTCAATGCGCTGGGCGATATCTTTGACGAAAACGGGAAACAGATTGCCGGTATTCTTTCCGAAGACGGAAGCTGCCTGATGTCTACCTCTGAAATCATAAAAGAGGATATTGCCAGGGAGTTTGATATTTTTAAGGGAAATACGACTATAAGCTGTATTCTTACCAACGGAAAACTGACCAAAGCCCAGTGTACCAAGCTGGCTTCCATAGCTCACGACGGCTATGCGAGAGCAATCCGCCCGGTACACTCCACTGCTGACGGCGATACCATCTTTGTTATGGCATCGGGAGAAGTGGAAGTGAATTTTGATGCTTTGGCGGTGCTTGCAGCCGAACAGATTGAAAAAGCCATTGTCAGAGCGGTGAAGCAGGCTGAGCCTGCTTATAATCTGAAGGCGGCTTCGGATTTTGAATAATGGGCGTATTTGTATCAGAAAACGGTACACATATTAAAGTATATATCGGAGAATATATCCGATCATACGAATACATCAGTTGAGATAAAAAGCGGCGCAGGTGCAGTATATGACCTGTGCCGCTTTTTGTCGCCGTATCGGAGTCATTTTGGAGGTGCTGATTATAGATTGCTCATCTGTTTGACAGCAGCCCCTTGATTTTGTAATCAAAAATCCGTATTTCATACGAAGATGGTTATTTTCGCAGATTTCCTACTTTTTTTTCTCTATTTCTTTGATAAGATTTGCCATTTCAATAGCATTGAGCGCACAATCAAAACCTTTGTTTCCGGCTTTTGTTCCGGCGCGTTCAATGGCCTGTTCTATATTCTCTGTTGTGAGAACGCCGAAGAGAACAGGTATGCCGCTTTCCAGAGATATTGCCGCAATACCTTTGGAAACTTCATTACAGACATAATCATAGTGGCTTGTTGCGCCGCGAATGACTGCGCCGAGACAAATGACGGCGTCATATCGACCGCTTTGCGCCATTTTAGATGCGGCCAGCGGGATTTCAAAAGCGCCCGGAACCCATGCGACGCAGATGTTTTCTTCCTTGACATTATGACGGAGCAGACCGTCTTCTGCACCCTTCAGCAGTTTATATGTAATAAATTCATTGAATCTTGCGGCAACGATGCCGATTTTTAAGTCATTTGAGATTAATTTACCTTCTAAAGTTTTCATATTTGCAATCCTGCACAGTGCGGTTTATGGATCGAAGCTGTTAACGCTGATGCACTGCGCTTTTCCTTTCCTATGATTCAGTAATTTAAGATATGTCCCGTTGATTCGGCAATATAAGATATATTTTTCAGTAATTTAAAATGTGACCCATGCGCACCTGCTTTGTTTTAAGATAAAAGCGGTCGTGAACAGTCGCCTCCATTTGCAGAGGAATCCTCTGACTGATTTTCAGACCGAAGTCTTTCAGCTGATAGATTTTGTCGGGATTGTTTGTCAAAAGACGGATGTCGGAAATTCCCAGATCCCGCAGAATCTGTGCGCCGATGTAATATTCTCTTTCGTCTCCGGCAAAGCCGAGCGTAAGGTTGGCTTCCAGCGTATCCAAACCTTTTTCCTGAAGCTCATAGGCCTTCATTTTATTAATCAGACCGATTCCGCGGCCCTCCTGCCGCATATAGAGCAAAACACCCCGTCCTTCCTGCTCGATGCGGGTAAGGGCTGCGGCAAGCTGCTGTCCGCAGTCACAGCGAAGAGAGCCGAACGTATCGCCGGTCAGACATTCGGAATGGACGCGGCACAGGACATCTTTTCCATCTCCGATATCACCTTTTATCAGCGCAATATGGTGTTCCCCGTTTAATCTGTTTACGAAACCGCAGGCAGTAAATTCTCCGTATTTTGTGGGCATTTTTACCGTAGCGACTCGGTCGACCAGCTTTTCGCGGCACTTGCGGTAATTCTGAAGATCGCGGATTGTAATAAATGTTAATCCGAATTTCTCTGCAAGTTTCGAAAGCTCTGAAGAACGCATCATCGTGCCGTTTTCAGCCATGACTTCGCAGCACAGTCCGCAGGACTTCAGACCTGCCAGACGGCACAGGTCCACTGTGGCTTCTGTGTGGCCGTTTCGCTCCAGTACGCCGTTTTTTCTTGCCAGCAGGGGAAACATATGTCCGGGTCTTCTGAAGTCTTCCGGCTTCGCATCTTCTTTTGTGCAGGCTATGGCGGTAACGGATCGTTCGCCGGCGGAAATACCGGTGGAAACGGTGTTGTGGTCGATGGAGACTGTAAAGGCTGTTTCGTGATTATCTGTATTTTGAGAAACCATTTGAGGCAGCTTCAGTCTGGTTATGTATTCTTCGCTCATAGGCATACAGATCAGCCCTTTCCCGTAAGTTGCCATAAAATTTATGTTTTCCGTTGTGGCAAATTCGGCAGCGCATATCAGATCTCCTTCATTTTCTCGCTCGGGGTCATCTGTCACCAGAATTATTTTTCCCTTTTTCAAATCCGAAAGGGCTTTTTCAATAGAATGAAATGTTGTCATATTGAATCCTCCTAAAATGCATACTGCTGTAAAAAGTCTTTTGTAATTCGGCATTGAGGCTGTCGAAAGACAGACGAAAGAAGATTTGCTGTATATTTTCCGACGATGTCGCTTTCCAAATTGACAAGACTGCCTGTCTGTTTCTCCTTTAGAGTTGTGTGTTTCAGCGTATGGGGAATGACAGATACCGAGAAGTTATCGTCATTTGTTTCAGCTACTGTCAGGCTGATACCGTCGATGGCAATGGAGCCTTTTTCCACAATACAGTGCATAATGTCGGGTTTTGTCTGTATCGTAAACCAAATCGCGATATCATCTCTTCGTATGCGTATGATTTTTCCGATACCGTCTGCATGACCGGTTACCATATGACCTCCGAAACGCCCGTCTGCTGCCATAGCTCTTTCCAAGTTTACACGGCTTCCTGCGGAAACTCTTCCCAAGGAAGAGCGTTTTAAGGTTTCGGACATAATATCTGCCGTAAACATACCATTGTGCGTTTCTGTGACTGTTAAACAAATGCCGTTTACCGCAATGCTGTCACCAACCTTTGTATCGCGAAGAATTTTTTTTGCTTCAATCGTAATTGAGGCGGAGCTGCTTCCTTGCCTGATACTTCTGATTGTACCGATTTCTTCAATGATTCCCGTAAACATTCTGTTTTACCTCACTTTCTATCATAAAATCTTCACCCAAAGAAATGAAACGGCTGTTCTGCAGCTGAAAAGCTTCGTCGGGAAAATCAACTCCTGTTCCCTCTACAGCCGTTTTTGCAGTTTCCCCGCCGAAGAGTTTAGGCGCAATATATGCCTGTACTTTTTGAACAATTCCGCTTTGCAGAGCCGACCAGTTTAAGCTGCCGCCGCCCTCCATTAAGATACTGTCAATTTTCATTTGCCCCAGTTTTTCCGTAAGATCAATCAAATCCACACGACCCTCTTTTTCAGCGCAGGATAAAATCCGGCAGCCCTGCTTTTCGTAGTAAGAACGGCGCTTCGGATCTTTGCAGCAGGTGGCGAGAATTGTAGGAATTTCCCGTGCGGTGCAGACGACATTTGCGGAAAGGGGAGTGCGCAGGCGGGTATCGCAGATAATCCGGACAGGGTTTACTGCATTTTCTATGCGGCTGTTCAGCATAGGGTTGTCGCGGAGAACCGTTCCGATACCGGTCATAACAGCGGTATAGCGATGCCTTTGCAGTGCCACATACTTTCTTGCCCTTTCTCCGGTAATCCATTTTGATAATCCTGTATGGGCGGCGATTTTTCCGTCCATTGTCATAGCGTATTTCATAATTACAAAAGGGCGACCCGTTGAAATGTAGTGAAAGAATACTTCGTTTAAGCGGATGCATTCGGATTCTAAAATATGTTCGGTTACAGAAATGCCGTGTTCCCGTAGGGTTCGGATGCCTTTTCCGTTTACGAGAGGATTGGGATCGCCGCAGCCGATAATGACGCGGCTTATTCCCGCTTCGATAATGGCTGAAACGCACGGGGGCTGCTTTCCGCAGTGACTGCATGGTTCAAGGGTTACATACATTTCTGCATGTTCGGGAGATTCGCTGCAGGAAGCAAGGGCATTTCTTTCGGCATGAAGCCCTCCGTATTTTTCGTGCCAGCCGCAGCCGATTATTTTGCCGTTTTTTACAATGACAGCGCCTGCCATAGGGTTTGGCGCAGTTTGGCCGCAACCCTTTTCGGCAAGCTGAAGAGCCATTTTCATATATTTGCTGTCGTTCATTTTATTACCTCCGAAAAACAAAAGCCCTGAACAAACCGTTCAGGGCGGGTAAAACAGTGCACTGATTGCTTTCACAATAAAAAAGTAATCTCACAAAGAGAAAGCAATAAAAAACTCCGGAATGTAAAAACACGCCAGAGCAATATGCAATAGACAGAAAATATATTTTTTATATACCTTCTGCGTTCCATAATCTTCTTTCATCCAGACTGTACTGTCGGCTTCGGAGTTTCACCGAATCATGCCTTGCGACTCGTGGGCTGTACCACCGGTAGGGAATTTCACCCTGCCCTGAAGATTCTATTCAATTTCGAGACCATTATATCCCTCCGGTTTGAAGTTGTCAAGAATTTATTTAGGAAGCCTGAAAGATTTTCTGCTCCGAATGTGATAATGTCCTAAGTAAACGAACAGGATTATGTCCCA
>CALBGO010000055.1 GCA_937894585.1 uncultured Eubacterium sp. | reverse complement strand
TCAAGTCGATTATGTCTGCCTTGTTCTTCAACGCATCAGAAATCAGCTGATCGATATCTGCTGCAGGCACTTTAACAGAAGCAGTGCTGCCGCTGACGGATGCTGTAATGTCCTGAGATACCGGTTTCTGTTCCGGATCAGTCGGATTATAAATTGAATCTCCCGGTTTTCCGTTCGGATCCCAGCCTGTATATCTGTAATCATCTGTAAAGAATACTCTTATATCATCTCCGTCTTTCAATTTTACAGATTCCATATAATCCGGGAACACACTGTTAATTGTGTACATCCAGCCACTGTATGGTCCATTGTCAAGTTCTCCAAGTTTCAGTCCTGTCGGAGTTGTAATATCTGCAACATAGCTGTTTGCCCGGGCTGTAAAAGAATATCCGTTTTCGCCCAGCACCCGCTTGAACACGTCATAGGCAGTCGTTCCCCGAGGAAGACCTTCAAGAGTAGTTCTGGCAATCCATATATGGTTACCATCTTCATGAGGTGCTGTACCATGCTTTGTATCTCCCACCAGAGTAAAGCTGACGGTAATCCGGTCTTTTTCCTCTTCAGGATCCGGTTTTTCCGGTTTTTCTTCTGCAATTCCGGCTTCCCATTTGAGAACAGGAAGACCTCTATTCTGATTTTTCTCGTCCTCTGTATAAATCTCTTCAAAAGCTTCACGGTTCAGAACAGACGCAAAGTTTCCACCTTTCATATCCGAAAGTGAAACACCCTTTGCAGTCTTATCTTTCGGAAGTGTCTTATCGTAAAAGCTTCCTGTTACGATTGTGATATAATCGGTTCCGCCAAGGTCACCTACCGCACCTGCAGTGTATGCAGTTCCCGTCAGTTTTCCGGTGCTGTAGCATGCCTGAGGTGCTGCCGCAACATACACTTTGCCGCTGATACCGCCCACGTACATTGAACCTTTCACTTCTGCTGTATTATAGCAGCCGGTAATTACCGCATAGTTTTGAGTGCTTCCGACAATACCGCCGGCTTCGTTACCTGATACAGAAACAAGTCCTTTATTTGAGCAGTAATATGTATCCCCGTAAGAATTCACCCCGGCTATGCCGCCTGCTCTTTCCTTTGCTGAAACGGATGCTTCATTTCTGCAGCGCTCCACTCGGCCATGCAGCCCGATACTTCCTGTAATGCCTCCAAGCTGCGTTCCCTCTGTTGCCTGCACAGAACCCTTTGAAATACAATTTAGGATTTTACCTTCTGAATATCCCGCAACAATGCCCGCCGTTGTCGTTTCACCGCTTAAAACAAGCGTTCCGTTAACAGTTAGCTTCTTCACGGTTCCTTTTCCTTCTATATACCCGAACAATCCCTGGTAAGCTTTTCCGTCAGTTTTTAATGCAAATGTGATTTCCTTTCCATTTCCATCAAAAGTTCCTGCAAACGGATGTGCTTCACTTCCGATCGGATACCATTTGTCTCCGGAAATCTGAATATGGTCTGCAAGTTTTGCATTGAGTCCGGTCTTTCCTCCATTAATCTGGGATGCAAACCATTTAAGTTCAGCTTCCGTCTCAATCACATATACGCCAGCTACAAGGGCAGGTTCACTAACTTCCGTATCACTCCAGACACCTGCATGCTCTGCCGTCACAACTTTATCTTTCATGGCTTTTTCTACAAATCCGGCCTTATTTCCGGTTACTCTGACTTTCAGGACATAACCTTTGTCTGCTTCTGTCACAGTATATGTTCCGCTGTCTGCACCAGGAATTTTAACTGTTCCGCGATACCACTGATATTCCGGCTCATCTTCCGTTCTTGAATAAGCTGCTTTCACAACTTTACCCACAACTGCAATACCGCTGATACTGATGCTTCCGTTCATTCCTTCTACCGTTGATGACGCCGATGCTTCCGCGAACCGGTCTGCATCCTTCGAGAACACTTTTACTCTGATTTTATGTCCTACCAGATCTACCGGAATCTTAAAGGTGTTCTTTCTGCTGACGGAAAGTACATATTCTCCATAGTCATCAGCAGTATACCAGACATAAATCAAATTCTTCTCATCACCCTTATACTCAGCTGAAAGAATCTCTCCGGCCTTCGATGTTCCGGAGATTTCCACGGTTCCTCCAAGGGCCGGTTTTGATTTTAATGTATTGGCTGCAGTCTGCCATTTCAGCATCGGATATCCATAATTCAGATTTTCAGTATCCGCCTTAAAAGCTGTTCCCAACGTCAGTGCAAACCCTTTTTTCTTCATTTCTGCACTGCTTTTTGCAATTCCTCCGCCCGCAGCCTTCAGATCTGAAAGGTAATATGCATTCTGAACAGCATCAGTACGGTTTCCTGTTGCGCCGCCGACAAAATATTGTTCTTCTGCGTTTTCCCCTTCAAAGAATGCACCGCATACTTCACCGATTCCATACAGATTTTCAGCTGTGGCCGATCCCAGACTTCCAACCGTGGATATACCAAGAACCCCGCCTGCATAACCTCCTGCAGATACGACATTTCCTGTATTATAAATATCAGATGTATAACCTGCATTATGGCCGGCAACACCGCCCGCATAAGCCCTGAGAATATCTGACATACACACAATCAGACCTTTGTTGTAACAGCTCAGAAGATTTCCTTCATTTTCGGCACAGATACCGCCGCAGAATTCCTTTACAGATAGTACGGTACCACTGTTTGCACATTCTTCGATTAAAGCATCCGTATTATTTCTGCCGGCAATACCACCAACCATACGTGCACCTTCTATATCTGCCTTATTGCGGCATCTTCTGACCTCTCCATTCTTCAGATTCACACCGACAATACCGCCAATCTGGTTTCCGCCATTGACAGATACTTCATTTGTGCATCCCTCAATCACACCGCTGTTTTTTCCGGCTACCACACCGTATACATCTCTTGCATCAGCTTTTCCGGAGATTGTAAAATTCTTTACAGTTCCGGCATTGACGGCGAACAGTCCATATCCGGATTCTGATGCATCCTGATAAAACCCTTTGATTTTTTTATATGCGCCGTCAAAAGTCCCTCTGAATGCATGGTTCTCTGCACTGCCGCCAATCGATGAAAACTCCTGATGATTGAGATCAATATCTGCAGTAAGCACTGCTTTCAGTTCTATTTTCCCACTGTTTATCTGATCTGCAAACCATTTCAGTTCGGCAGCATTTCCAATCTGATATATGCCGTCTTTTTGCTGCGGCTGACTGGTTTCTTTGCCATCCCATGCATCAGGACGGCTCTCCGGTTTCTCTGGTTCAAAAACTTCACCTGCCTGCCATTTCAGTACAGGATACCCGTCATTTATATAAGGCGGCCGGTCCTCCGTATATGCATTTCCCAGGTCCACAGACTTCAGTTCTTCTTCACTCATTTTCTGTGCCTGGCCTGAAATACTGTACCCGCCGGTATTTCCAATTTCACTTTCAGCACTGCCTTCCAGCCAGAACACCTGGTCAAAAGTCCTGCTTCCGCCTGCCCATTCCAGTCTTCCGGCAATGCTTCCGGTACCGTTCTGTGCACCTTTTACAGTTCCTGCATGATAAACATGATTCATAGTGCCACTTCTGAAATTACCGGCAATGCCTCCGGAAACGCCCTGAGAAATGACTTCACCTCTGTTATATGTATTTACAATGCCTGCACCGCTATAAAAATCTCCTGTGATTCCTCCGGCAAACCCTTTTGCCTGCACTTTACCAAAGTTGCAGCATCCGGATACAGCCTGACTTCCTTCTGCATATAATACTCCGCAGATTCCCCCTGCGCGTTCTGCAGAAGCTGTGACACTGCCTTGGTTGACAGAGTTTTCAATTCGGCACGTTTTATCTGCACTTCCGACTATGCCGCCCACATAGCTTCCTCCACTGAGTTCTGCCAAGTTCACACAGCCGGCAATCAAACCTTTGCATGTACCCGCGATTCCTGCCACATACTGGTTTCTGCTTCTTTCATTTTTGACAACACCATCTATGGTAAGATTTCTGATTACACCGCCTTCACCGAGATAACCACAAAATGCCGCATTTTTTGCATCGCTTCCCGGAATGTAAAGTCCAGTGATACTATGTCCGTCTCCGTCAAAAGTCCCCTCATAAGGCCGACTTCCACTATACCCTGCATAGTTTCCAATCGGATTCCATACATGTAGCTGGTTTTCATCCAGGCGCATATCCTGATTAACCGTAATATCTGCCATCAGTTTTGCCGAGTCATCCATTTTTGCATGCCGATTAAACCACATCAGTTCAGCAGCATTGCAGATCAGATAAACTCCTCCGGCATCTCTGCTCGGTTCTGTCATCGTTCTGCCGTCCCAGCCTGTATCACGAGTCATCGAAAATTCCACTAAGGTATTTTTCTTCTCTACCTTGAATGTGCCTATTTCTGACCTGTAGCCTCCGCAGCTGACCGTATACTGATAGTCACCTTCCGGAAGACTTAAGGACATCCTGTTTCCGGTATATACGGTTTTGCCGCCTGTTTTCACTGTAAGATGAAGTTTTTTACTCTGTTCCTGTGAAAAATTCTTCGTCTTAAAAACAATATCATAAGCCGGCAGTTTCTTCATCTGTATCTCTACAATGCCTGCAGCTGTTACATCAAAGTTTTTATGTACTGTTTCAAAGCCGAACAGTTCTGCCGTAAGGCTGTAAGTGCCTTTTTTCAGCTGATATTTTCCGCTGCCCTTTTCAGGCATGCACAACCTGCCCTGGCTATCTTTTACCGTAATTTCAGCATTCTCAGCTTCATCCGGTTTCACAGCAAAGTCTGTTTCATAAAGTTTTTCTTTCAGCACAACTTCCAGCAGTTCTTTTCCCGGAACCTGAAAAGTTCCTTTTTCATCGACATATTCACTGCCTTCTCCCATCGTGACGGTATAAGAATAAGCACCCGCAGGAAGTGAATAGATTCCCGGCTGTCCGGTAATACTCTGATATACTTTGTCCCCATTTGAAATTGTTATCTGTGCTTCCGCCGGTTCTGTTGAAACTGCAACCAAATCCGGCACATGCATCGTGTCTGAAGTCAGTCTGTTATAACCGTCAACACTGACAGAAACCGAAAGGTCCGACGCCAGGTCTTCTTCAGTCACTTTATACTGCGCCTCTGCCGCATTCTCAACCGGTACGCCGTTTCTGCACCACTGGTAAGACAGGTTCAGGTTTTCTTCTCCCGGTACAGAATGATATGCTGCGGTCAGTGTGCTGTAACAACAAATTTCTCCTGACACAGAAATGGTTCCCTTAAGGTCACTGAGACCCGTATCTTCTCCCCCATTCTGCCATGCAAGAACAGGATATCCTCCATTCATACCTGCAGTATCAGCTGCAAAGGCTGCACCCAGATCAGAAGCCTTTGTCTTCAGCTGCTCTGAAGACAGCGCTGTTACATCAGGAACTGAAGACTTCAGTGTATCCAGAAAAAAAACATCCAATGCTGTCAGTTTTCCCATTGATTTTCCACAAATTGCATCTGTTGTTTTCCCCGATATCGTACCCGCTGCATATATCTGCTGCAGTTCAACATTTTTATTAAGAGAAATCTGTCCGATTATTCCTCCGGTATATCCTTCTCTGTCACTGCTGCTTGCTGATATTTCACCTGTACTGTAACAGTCTTGCAATGTAATATCAGCCATGCAGTCTCCTGTAATTCCACCGGCAGTGCTTTTTTTTGCACTGATATTGCCTCTATTGTAGCACCCGGAAATAAGCTGCGCTTTTAAAAATGTTACTCCAGCTATTCCTCCGGCTTTTTTATCCGTCGTAGAAACATTTCCTTCATTGCCGCAGTTTATAATCGTTGCATTATTGTAGCCTGTAATGCCGCCGACATTGTTCTTACCGGAAACCGCGGCCTCATTGATGCAGTGTTCGATTGTACTGCCAGCATCAGCATATCCTGCAATACCTCCGACATTTCCTACTCTGGTTCCCAAGTCAACGGTTCCTTTTACAGTCAGATTCTTCACCGTTCCTTGCAGCGTTCCAAACAAACCGTATCTTTCACTCGTATCGATAAAAGTCACTCCACTGTTCAGGCTGATGCTTTTTCCATTTCCGTCAAAAATCCCGCTGAACGGATTTGCTTTTGTTCCAATCGGTGTGTGAGTTTGGGAAACTTCAATATTATTTCCCAGTTTTGCATTAATCGAAGTATTCCCTGTATTTACTTCCTTTGCAAACCAATCCAGGTCCTCCTCTGTGTTCAGGACATAATATGTTCCCTCCTGCTGTGGAGAACCCGGAGGACTTTCTGTTTCTGATGCTGCAAATGCAGCTGCAGGAACCGTCTGCAAAATCATCAGCAGTGCAAGTCCCAGACTGAATATTTTCTTTTTCAATTCAGCTTACCTTCCTTTCCATTTGTCGTGTATCATTTTTCTATTTCAGAAAATAAAAAAACGATGCACAGCTGTCATCGCTTTTATGGTACAGGAAATATAGGACTTCTTCCGTATATTTCCACGAAATCAATCCTTTATTTCAGGCTCTCCGGTTTCCCGGAGACTGTAGGTCTTCTGACTGATACATTCTGGTTTTCACCGGCGCACTGCCCCGCCTTCTCTCCGGGCCATGACATCCCTTCCAATGACCGGTTTTCACCGTATACGGCATATTTTCCGCACAGCGACAGTACTCTGTAAACACAGCTATTAAGAACCCGGCTGTTCTCTCCGGATTCACATGTTCAGGATTCTCACCTGATTCCCTTGTTCAGCAAAGAACAAGTATGCGTGTTCAGAAAAAAATCTGCATTTCTTCTCCGAGTCGCGCATCTGCCACAAAAGCCTGCAATATTACAATTTACTTCCGGCAATCTGCCGAAAGCGGACAGAAGACTTCTGACTGAGACTTCTGTCTTTTTTCTTTTCATCATCTCCTTTCATTCCCCCGGACTCATAGAATAAAAACGTTTTTCAGCTGAAAAACAAAAAACTGCATCACATCCAAAAGGAATATGATACAGTCCGTATTTGCTGCCATCATCTTTATGTTTTTCTTCTGATCCTCCGCCAGGAAAAACTGTTTCATGCAGGTATCCTGGCTGGGAACTCAAATGCCTTTTTCAACCTTCCCGAAAACTTCTGCACAGGCAGTGTTATCAGTGGTATCCGAAACCGGCTTGTCCGTTACAGTGGCGGGACCGCGCAGGATTTGCACCTGCTTCCCTCTTAGCTCCCGCTCCGCAGGAAAACTCTCTGCGCGAGGAGAACATGAAACAAAATAGATAGATTCAGTATATCTTCCCCTGAGCATTTTGTCAATATCAAAAAATATTATGTATACAATTACAAGGATATCATTGCCTTTGCAGAAGGCTTGTGAGCAATGTTATCTTCCCACCTACTGCCAGTAATTCTTTCACCTGGAGGCCCTTATCAATAAAATACAGATTTTCATCAATAATTTCTTTAATATTTTCATAAACGATCGGTAACATTTTACTCTTCATCTTTTTTCACCCGGCCTTTCTCTCCTTTTCCGAAGTTTCAATACGCATAGTGTCTGAAAAGAAGGTGAAAATCACAAGCAAAACAGGATGTCAAAATGTCCGGAAATGTCTAAGAGCGCAGTACTCCCACGAATACTGCGCCCCTATTGTCATTTTTTCATACTAATTTTTGCAAGTCTGCTGCTTTACTCTCGCTATTTCACTTTTGCACTTACTTTAGAAGACCATTTTGTATAAATCTTCTTACC
>CALBGO010000054.1 GCA_937894585.1 uncultured Eubacterium sp. | reverse complement strand
ACGCCCTACGTGGACTTGCACCACAGACTGACGGCATGCCCGTCATACACAAAAAATGGAGGATATCACTCCTCCATTATCTTATTCGCAATCCGGGCGAATTGTTCCTTTCTTTTCTCCGCTTTATCAAATCCGCCAGTCCGTCTACCCAGTCCGACACCAGCTTTGACCAGAAAATCAATAAAAAAATCATATGAATCCACGGGTTTATATGGCGGATTACAGCGACAACAATCGGGTTTATATGAAACACTAGAGCAAGGGCGGAAAATCCGGACAGAATATAATGATACCATCTGACCTGTACAATCCGCTCTCCCAACAGACCGTTCAAAAGCATCCTGCTGAAAAGTCCCAGAATAAAACAGCAGACAATTCCAAGAAGGAACGCCACCACAAAATCCACACCGCCCGCATCGATGCGAAGAGAAAATTTTTCTTCTGTCGCAGACGCCGCATGACCGCCGCAAAAGAGCACAATCAAGGCGCCGATACCGAAAACCGGCATAAAAGATCCTTTGCACAGACCCCGGTTTGAAAAGCCGCCGCCGTGAAAGGACGAAATAATCCCTGCGCCGATCCATCCCAGGATACTGTAAATTGCAAACAGCAGCATAATTTCATATAATTGATAGTTCATAGTCGTTACTCTCCGTGAGTTTTTATACCGTTTCCGCTGATGGGAATCGCCTCGCCTCCCAGAAGTGACTCCGGCTGACCTTTCACCTTCAAATAATCCTTGACCCGCGCCGCAATCTCTCTGAGATCTCTGCCGCTCTGCCCCGCATAAGAATACTGATCGGAAGCTACGCCTGACGCAAGAAGCCCCAGCTTTTCCGCAATATACAGCGCTCTGTACTCGTGATAAGTCTGCGTTACCACAATCAGATTCTTGACATAGAAAATATTTTTGGCCCGATACATAGAATCATAGGTGGAAAACCCTGCATGGTCGCAGAAAATATCCTTTTCCGGAATTCCGGCATCTTTGACATAGTTCAGCATCACATGAATTTCGTTGTGCGCCTCTGTCCCGTTGTCCCCGGTCAGAAGCAGCTTCGGTGCGACACCCGCCTTATACAGCATAATCCCCGCATCAAGTCTGTCTTTCAGCATAGGTGTCGGCGTCTCGTCATCTTTAATCCCCGCACCCAAGACCATAATGCACTCGGCATTTCGATCTTTAAGCGCAGAAATCTCACTGTCTTTGAGAACGCCGCTTTCAGAAACAGAGGCAAGAATCCGCTCTTCTTCAGCAGAAACTATATGATGATTTATAATCAGA
The DNA here is from genome assembly GCA_937894585.1 of uncultured Eubacterium sp. Lineage (GTDB taxonomy): Bacteria > Bacillota > Clostridia > Peptostreptococcales > Anaerovoracaceae > Senimuribacter. The sequence continues at coordinate 1,316 of CALBGO010000054.1, read as the reverse complement.
ACTGCCGCAGCCGCAAAAATTGCCAGAATTACGGCAGCATAAACCGATTTTTTTAAAATTTTCTTGATTTTTCTTCATTCCTTCCCCGATGATTTTTGCAAAACTGCAAAAAATATGGTACAATGCAGTTATTCATAGTATAACATAAACAAAGACTGTTTATCAATATCAGCCATTGCGGCAGGAGCTTTTCAATATGAAAAAATTCGTTGTTTCAACCGACAAACCTTATGATATTTTAATCGGCAGAGATTTGCTGAAAGACGCAGGCGCTTATATCAGCAGGTGCATACCGTCCTGTCATTTTTATGTAATTACCGACAGCACCGTCAACAGCATCTATGCTCAGGTTGTCATGACTTCCTTGATGGAGCACGGATACCGTGTGTCTAAGGTTGTTTTTCCTTCAGGAGAGCACTCTAAAAACCTCAGCACCTATTCCAATATTTTGGAAGCCATGGCAGACGAAGGCATCAACCGCTCTGACGGCATCGTAGCTTTAGGCGGCGGTGTGGTCGGCGATATGGCAGGGTTTGTGGCATCAACCTATATGCGAGGCATCTCCTATGTACAGATTCCGACCACCTATATGGCGGCAGTAGATGCGTCCATCGGCGGAAAGACCAGTATCAATCTGCTTTCCGGAAAAAATCTGGTGGGCTCCTTCTGGCAACCTTCTTTGGTGCTCTGCGATTACAAAACTTTTGACAGCCTGCCCCGCACCAAACTTGCGGACGGTATTGCGGAAGCGGTCAAATGCGCTGTTGTTGCGGAAGATTCCCTGATTTCTCCGATTATGGAGCATAATTTCGAATATGTCATTGAGCGGTGTATTTCCATCAAGAAATCCGTAGTGGAAGTGGACGAGCGGGATACAGGTCTGCGTCAGATTCTGAATTTCGGTCATACCATCGGTCACGGTCTGGAAAAACTCAGCGCCTTTTCCATCCCCCACGGTCACGCAGTGGCAAAGGGAATGGTTATAGAAGCCCGTGCAGCATATCGGCTGGGCTTAACGGATGTGGATATCAGCGGCGAGCTTACGGATATTTTCACAAAGCTTGATTTCGACCTTTCCGTAGGCTACTCTCTTGAAGAGCTTTATCGCTTCGCTCTGATGGACAAAAAAATATCCGGAGATAAAATCACTATGGTGATTCCGGAGTCAATCGGCAAATGCAGACTTCAGAAAATATCTCTTTCTGAACTGAGAAAATTTATTGAGCTGGGCCTTACGCCGTAAACAGCAAACAAGGAGGACAAAAGTTTGAAACAAATAAGCAGAGGACAGCCAAAGAATAAAGGGCATGACAAGT
>CALBGO010000053.1 GCA_937894585.1 uncultured Eubacterium sp. | reverse complement strand
ACTTTCATTACTATTTGTGCCGCCGACTTGGCGGCGGAATGGAGATTATGATGAAGAAGTTTCAGTATGAGGAAGTAAAAGCTGCTTATGAGCGTATTTCAAAGAGGCTGCCGATGACACCGCTTGCCGAGTCTTTTGGTTTGAGTGTAGAGGGACGCAGATATTTCTTTAAATTGGAATCTATGCAGAGAGTAAAAAGTTTTAAAATTAGAGGTGCCTTAAATAAAATGCTGACGCTTACAGATAAAGAAAGAGCCTGCGGTGTTGCAACGATTTCTTCTGGAAATCACGGCTGTTCTGTTAGCTATGCTGCGTCTCTTTTAGGAATTAAGAATGCAAAGATTATCGTACCTGAAACTACACCTAAGAGTAAGGTTGATAAAATTAAATATTTTGGCGGGGAAGTGATGCTGATGGGTAAGGACTATGACACTGCTCATCGTGAGGGAATGGCATATATTGAGGAATCCGGCATGACCTATATTGATGCATATTATGATGATTTTAAGATTTATGGCGGGCAAGGAACAGTTGGTATAGAGATTTTGAAACAGAATCCAGATATTGATACTATTGTAGTTCCTATTGGCGGCGGTGGCCTGATTACCGGGACTGCGGTTGCCGCAAAGGCAATCAAGCCGGAAATCCGTATTATAGGTGTACAAACAGAGGCGTGTCCTGCTATGATTAAATCTTATGAGGATAATGTGTTTTATGAGGAATATCCTTGTGAAGAATCGCTCTGCGATTCTCTTATCGGCGGCGTAGGGGCTTTAAGTTATGCTATGGTAAAAGATTGTGTAGACGACTTGATTATGGTTTCCGAAGAATCTATTGCGAAAGCAGTAGGATTTATGGCTATGGAAGAAAAAATAGTGGCGGAAGCGGGAAGTTGTACGACTGTTGCAGCAGTGCAGGATTTCAGGGAGCGAATCGGAGGAAAGAATGTCGCTCTGGTGATTTCTGGCGGTAATATTGACGGCATAATGCTTCTTGATCTCATGGAGAAATATAATGAAAGCAAATAAAATGGAAGAACCTACAGCGGAAGAAACCAAAATGGAAGAAAAAAGACTGGAGAATCTGCAAGGAAAAGCTTTTGATAGAATTGACAGGAAATTTGAGGAACTGCTTACAGTTCGGGATAAAATATATGAAAACCCCGAAATTGGTGGAACTGAGAAATTTGCTTCTCAGCTTCTGATTAAGAAACTTCGAGAAGGCAGGCTTTTCTATTGAAGAGTTTTACGGTGGAGTCTCCCATGCTTTCAAAGCTGTTTTTGATACGGGAAAGGCAGGAACAGTTATCGGTATTTTTGCAGAGTATGATGCGTTGCCAGAGATTGGGCATGGCTGCGGTCACAATCTGATTGCAGCAGCTTCTCTTGGTGCCGCCTTGGGTCTTTCTGAGGTTGCAGAAGAAGCAGGTGGGAAAATTATCGTTTTTGGTACGCCGGGCGAAGAAAACTTACAGTCTAAAACGCCAATGAGCGCTGCTGGGGCTTTTGATGAGGCAGATGTAGCACTGATGGCACATCCGAATCCGGTTACTTATTCCAGCGGCAAGACTCTTGCTATAGAATCTCTTATGATTGAGTTTTTCGGAAAAAGCGCCCATGCAGGAGTTTCTCCCGAAAAGGGACGAAATGCCCTAGATGCAGCTGTACAGTGTTATCAGCTGATTCACTTTGAAAAGCAGTATTATTCTGATACCAATGTTTATGGTATTATCAAAGAGGGTGGGCAGAAAGCTAGTGTAATTCCCGGATATGCTAGACTTCAATTTCTGACTCGTGCATGGAGTATGAAAGAATTGAACTCTTTGAGGGAAATGATAGAACGCTGCGCAAAAGGAGCAGCTGTTGCAACGGGATGTACTTATAAGATCAGCAATAACGAAGAAACTAATCAGCCCATGCTGACGAACCGGCATCTTGCAGATGTATTTGACCGGTATCTTGTGGCTCTTGGAGAAACAAACATTATAAAGGAAGATATGCGAGGCTCTACGGATATGGCAGATGTCAGCTGGCGGATTCCTGCCATTCATCCGTGGGTGGGCATAAATTGTCCGGATTATGTGCTGCACAGCAGTGAATTTGCGGAGAAAACCGTGTCCCGTGAAGGAAATCTGTTTATTTTAAGATGCAGTAAGGCGTTGGCAGCAACAGCTATTGAACTGATAACAGATAAAAATCTTCTCACGGTAGTCAAAGAAGAATTTGTGCAGGCTGTAAAGCCTGCTGTTGTTCGGAAAATTAGATGCAATAGGTAAAACAGGGGACCGGTTTTTTAAAAAACTTTTTCTAAAAAAACCAAAATATATCTGAAAATTCTTTGACAACGGGAAAAGAATGTAGTAGAATATATATGAAAATAATCTGAGAATCTCGGAATTAGTTTCTAAGATTATAGTTAATACTATGCGCCAGAAATATAAGCAAAAAGAAAAAACATTGGGTGACAGCCCAATGTTTTTTTATAAAAAATCTTTCGGCGAACAGAACGGATAAGGATTAAAGTCCGCAGCCGGCTGTTTTATAGGAGCGCGACTCGATATCGTTATTTCGGCGCAGGTTTTGTATAAGGAGAGAAGATGAAGGCAGTATTGATTACAGGAGGCTCCCGGGGAATCGGCGCGGCCATGGTTAAGGCTTTTACGGCGGCGGGCTGTAAGGTTGCTTTTTTATACAGAAAAAACGAGGAGGCGGCGAAATCCGTGCAGGAGCAGACCGGCGCTTTGGGCTTGCAATGTGATGTGACGGATTTTACAGCACTTTCAGAGACGGTTCGGGCAGCAAAAATGTATTTGGAAGTTCCGTATTTTGATACTTTGATATGTAATGCAGGTATCAGCGCAGGGGGGCTTTTTCTGGAAACTACAGAAGAACAGTGGAAGGATATCTTGAGTACGAATCTGAATGGATGTATTTATGCGGCGCAGGCGCTTCTTCCGGCTATGATTGAAAATAAGGCGGGATCTGTTGTAATGGTGTCGTCCGTTTGGGGGCAGACCGGCGCATCCTGCGAGGTGGCTTACTCGGTTTCAAAGGCGGCAGTCATCGGTCTTACGAAAAGTCTTGCAAAAGAGGTGGCTTTATCGGGGGTCAGGGTCAACTGCATTGCTCCGGGTGTTATTGATACGGAAATGAACAGCTGCTACAGTAAAGAGGATATGGAAGCTCTGGCAGAAGATATTCCTTTGGGCAGAATCGGTACAGCGGAGGAGGCTGCTGAGGCAGCCGTATTTCTTGCTTCGGAAAAAGCCTCCTATATTACGGGGCAGATTCTGGGCGTTAACGGAGGGTTTTATATCTGATAAAGATGTGGTATAATGATTCCAACGATTCAGCCGGCGTTGCCGCAGGGAAGGAACCATTGAATCGTGCCTTTTGATTCCTGCATCGGATGAATCGATATGGCAGAATATTATCATCATAGATAAGAGGCCGGTAAGGAGGGATTATGGAGAAGATAGGGAACATCATACAAAGTATTTTTCACAGCATAGGGAATCTTTTTTCTGCCGTTTTGGATAATGTCGGCAGTTTGTTTTCCGGAGATTATGGACTTCCGGATTTGTATACAGCCATTGCCAGATGGGTGTTTATTTTCCTTGCTGTTTTTATTTTGCTCAAGTCTATTTTATCGCTGCTGAAGTCGAAAAATCCTTCGGAGGTATGGGCATATCTGCATCTTTCCACAGGGGAGAATATACCCATTACCCATTGGGAAAATGTAATCGGCAGATCCAAAAGCTGTGATATCAATTTAGGCGATCCCAGAGTATCGCGAAATCACGGAACATTGACACGAGATAATCGTGGGAACTGGCGGTATCGGGATTTGGGTTCCAAAAACGGCGCTTTTGTTAATGGAGAGCGAGTGGAAAAGGATGAAAGAGTGCCGATAGAGCCGGGAGATGTAATTACCATGGGAATGACAGAATGTACACTGTTTCCGATCAGTCTTGAGGAACGGCGCAACAATATTCAGCTGCGAAAGTCCGATACGAAGCTGCTTTCTCCGTGGCCGTCTCTGATTGCGCTGACAATTTTCCAGGTGATGACGGTAATTCAGCTGAAGTTTGCTTTGGGCGACAGATATGTACCGTCTATTACAGCGGCTTTCGTCGGAATATGTGTTTTAATGTGGGGTTATGTCATTCTTCTGCGCTCTATGCGGCGTAAGGGATTTGAAATGGAAACAATTGCATTCTTTTTATCGACACTGAGTCTGGCGGTGACGGCATCAGCCCTTCCGACGCAGGTCTTCAAACAGTTTGCGGCTGTAGCCATCGGTTTGGTGCTGTTTTTCTTTATGTGCGCATATCTCAGGGATCTTTCAAGGACGGAGGCGATACAGAAAATCATGTATATTGCCGCCGGCGGCCTTTTGATTTTCAACCTGATTTTTGCTACGACAAAACACGGTGCGGATAACTGGGTTGAAATCGCAGGTCTTTCCTTTCAGCCTTCCGAAATTGTGAAGCTGGCGTTTATCTGGGTCGGCGCGGCGTCTTTGGACGAGCTTTTTGTAAAGAAAAACTCCCTGATTTTTATGATTTTTTCGGGATTCTGCTTCTGCTGTCTGGCGCTGATGGGTGACTTTGGAACGGCAATTATCTTTTTCGTGACTTTCCTGGTGATTTCTTTTCTGCGAAGCGGCGACTTTACAAAGCTGATCCTTATCGTAGGTGTTGCTTTTGTAGGCGGGCTGATGGTGCTGAAATTCAAGTCCTATATTGCAGAGCGTTTTGCCGTATGGGGTCATGTCTGGGACTTTTCGGAAGGTATGGGATACCAGCAGACCAGAACAATGACCGCTGCGGCAAGCGGAGGCTTTATCGGAAACGGTGCTGCGGAAGGCTGGCTTAACGAAGAGTTTGCATCGGAAACAGACCTTGTTTTCGGTCTTCTGATAGAAGAATGGGGACTGATTATTGCCGTACTTGCGGTGCTGTCTGTAATCACCCTGTCCATTTTTGCGGTACGCTCCATCTGGGCGGGAAGATCCACTTATTATACCATTGCATCGTGTTCGGCTATGTCTCTGTTTCTGTTTCAGACTATATTGAATGTCTTTGGTTCTGTGGATTTATTCCCTTTGACCGGCGTAACTTTTCCGTTTGTGTCATACGGAGGAACCAGTATGATTGTATCGTGGGGACTTTTGGCATTTTTGAAATCAGCGGATACCAGACAGAATGCAAGTATTGCGATCAGCCTTTCGGAAAAAGGTTTACACAGGGAAGAGGGTGAAGAGATTTGAAAAAATTAGAGAAACGGGCAATTATATGCTTGACCTTGGCGGCAGTACTGTTTCTGGGGCTTTGCATTTTTATCTTCCGGTTTGTTTCCGACGGAGATGAATGGGCGACATTTTATGCCAATCGGCATATTTATTCGGAGGGACGCCTTGCCATCGGTAAAGTCTATGATGTGAACGGTACGCTGCTTGTGGAGAATACCAAAGATGGTGTAAAGTACAATGATGACGAACTGATTCGCCGCGCGACGCTTCATGCCGTAGGTGATATGGACGGTAATATTGCAACGGCAGCCCAGTCTGTTTTTAAGGATCGTATCGTGGGTTACAGCTTGCTGACAGGGACCTACAGTATTACGGGAAAAGGAAATGATTTGAAGCTTTCTGTTGATGCAGAAGTTTCAAAGGCGGCATATGAAGCGCTGGGAGGCAGAGATGGTCTGGTTGGTGTATACAATTATGAAACCGGAGAGATTCTCTGTATGGTCAGCTCTCCCGGATATGACCCGGCAAATCCGCCGGAATTTTCGGCAGACGATACTTCGGGAGCATATATCAATAAATTTCTGTCAAGCACTCTGATTCCCGGATCTATTTTCAAGCTGGTGACTTCGGCGGCAGCTATTGAAAATGTGGACGGGCTTGATAACTGGACTTATACCTGTACGGGAACCAGTTACATTAACGGGGAACCGGTGACCTGCGCAGGAGGTACGGCACACGGAACTGTAAACTTTGAAAGTGCACTGGCAAATTCCTGCAACTGTGCTTTTGCGGATTTGAGTCAGAGAGTGGGTGCAACCATAATGAAGCGTTATACCGAAAAGCTTGGTCTGACTTCTTCTTATGATATTGACGGAGTTCATAATGCGAAAGGTTCCTTCGAATTCCCGAAGGATGCCGATCTGAATTTGGCGTGGGCGGGTATCGGTCAGTATAATGATGAGCTGAATCCGTGTTCTATGCTGGTTTACATGGGAGCAATCGCCCGCGGAGGCATCGGTACGGTGCCGAAGATTCTTCATACAGGATTTTCCGGCGGTGAAGATACGGACAGAATGATAGATAAAGAAACTGCAGAGCAGCTGTCGGATATGATGAAGAACAATGTAGTATCCACTTACGGAGAAAGTAATTTTCCGGGGCTTGATATTTATGCCAAGTCCGGAACTGCAGAAGTTTACGGCAGAGAGCCGAATGCATGGTTTACCGGATTTATTAAAAATGAAGACCATCCTTACGCGTTTATTGTCTGTGTGGAAAACGGCGGTTACGGAAGTTCTGTAGCGGCGCCTGTTGCAAGTTCGGTGCTGCAGGCTGCGGTAAACAGAGATTAAGGGTGTGAGACAGACTTTCAAACAGTATAAACGAAAAAACATATGCGGAATAAGTGAATATGAAACGCAAAAAATAACTGTATGAATTTTTCATATGCGAAAGATTTCTTTCATAGTATTTAGAGTGTATGAATAGGCCGGTGCAATTTTTTGTCCGGCGGGTTTGAAACCGCGGAAATAGAAGCGGGAACAGAAAGGGACGGATGCATTTGAAAAATAACATCAGATTATCCAGTGTGATAAAATATGCCGGGGCCTATATCGCTTTTGAGATAGGCTCCGGTTTTGCTACAGGGCAGGAAATTCTGCAGTTTTATACTTCTTACGGCGCTATGGGTATCGGTGCCGCGCTGATCAGTATGATCATTTTTGCCTGGGCGGGCGGCAGTATGATGAAAATCGGTTATTGTGCGGCAGAGTATGAAACAGCAAAGCCCTACAGGCTTCTTTGCGGAAAACCGGCGGGACTTTTTTTCGAGTGGTTCGTTATTTTTTATCTTTTTGCGGTTCTTGCGGTGATGCTTTCGGGAGCGGGCGCGGCGCTGCAGGAATACTGCGGTTTCAGTTATTATGCGGGAGGGCTTTTTATGGCTCTCGCAGTATTTTCATCTTTTGTCTTCGGTCTTTCAAAGCTGATTCGCATTGTGGGCCTTATGGGGCCTTTTATCATCGGTTTTTGTATATTTATTGCAATTTGTACGATTACAGCTAACTTCAGCGATTTTTTGAAGGGAACGATCGATTTTTCTCATTTGGAAGATACACAGCCTGCGGGGAGCTGGTGGCTCAGCGGGATTCTTTACGCCGCCTATAATATGGTAAGCTCTGCAGGCTTTCTGATGGCGCTGGGAAAAGACGCAAGGTCTGCAAAAGAGGCAGCGGCAGGCGGGATTATGGGAGGAGTTCTTCTCTCTGTTACGGTGATTTTTATGAATCTTGCCATGATGTCGGGACTTCCTCGGGGAGAAAAACAGGCAGTGCCGTCGCTGGTTCTTGCGGAAAACGTTTCCCCTTTTGCAAGCGGGATATTTATTTTTGTTCTCCTCTGCGGCGTGTTTTCTACAGCGGCGCCGGTACTGTGGACGATCTGCACCGGTCTTTTCGATGCGGGAAGCAGAGCTTCTGTTATCATCGCATTTTTTGTTACTTTAGATGCGTTTCTATTGGGGCAGCTTCCCTTTGATAAACTTATTGCGGTAATTTATCCTTTTGCGGGGTATCTTGGAATTTTCCTGCTTCTGTGCCTTCTCAGGTATCAGATGAAAAACAGGCGGCGTCAATAAAAAAGCGTCGGTACAGACGGAAAAGGTCTGTATCGACACTCTTTTGAGGAACTTCTCCACCGCCGCAGTTTAACAGGAGGAGCGGGGGGGAGCAGCATATGATAATAGAAGGATTTACCTTGTTTTATTTGTCCTCTGCATTTTGGAAACGGTTGTAATGTCTGGAAAGCAGCATTTTCGCAGAGACATAGTCGCCGCCTGTTATCGCGCCGAGAATCTGCTGATGCTCCATAATTGTATGGCTTCTGCCGGTTTCAATCCGCTGCTGGTTGTAGAGTACAACCAGATAAAACAAATCTTCGATGGCGGTGTACTGCCGGGTGATATATGGATTGTCACAGCAGACTATAAATGCGTTTTCAAAACCGATGGAGCACCGTACATATTCCTGTTCGGTACTGTCCTGCGGATGATGAATCTGTGCATTCAGCGCTTTATTGAGAAGATCGATTAGCTGATCGATTTTTCCTGTCTGCTGACAGATTTCAAAAGCGCCGAGCAGCATACTTAAAATTGCCTGCGCAATATCAGAAAGCTTTTTATCGGAAAGTTTAATGACCAGCGGTCCGGAATTTGGGAAAATATCAACAAGTCCGTCCCTGTTCAGCATGGAGATTGCCTCTCTGACAGGAGAATTGCTGACCTTCATGGTTTTGGAAATGGAAGTAATGCTGAGACGGCTGCCCGGCTCATACTTTCCCTTCATAATATCAGCTTTGATTTCATTATAGATTCTGTCCCGTATAGGAATTTTTTTTGAAGATTTTTTCATGATATATCATCCTTTTCATTATTGACATTTTACGGTGTTTTTTTCGGAATGTCAAGAATTTTAACAGAAAATAATGAAAAATGGATAAAAAATGTATTTGAGCAGGTACAATGTGAAATGAAGAGGACAGGCGCTACAGCTGTAAGTCGGAAAATATATGGGTTTACTTTGATGAATACCCTTTCCTTCGAGAATAAGTATAAAGTATGCAAAGTTGATGATTCACAATTTTATATAGAAATGATTGTGCGCATTAAACAAAAAAATATTTTTTTTCGTCGTTGAAACGGCTTTTTAAGTAAATAAATTGACAAAGGCAGGGAAGGCTCCTAAAATGAGGGTAAAGATACAAAACGCTTTATCGCACGGTATCCGAAGGAAAGGCTGTGCGGTAGAACGCAAGGTTGGAGACATTAAGATGAGGAGGAAATCCCTTATGAAAAGATTATTGACAGGCGATGAAGCCATCGCAAGAGGCGCGTATGAAGCGGGCGTGCGCCATGCCGCAGCATACCCGGGTACGCCGAGCACGGAAATTCTGGAAAATGCGGCCAAGTATGATGAAATTTATGCAGAGTGGGCGCCCAACGAAAAAGTGGCTGTAGAGTCGGCAGTGGGCGCATCTATGGCAGGCGCAAGAAGTATGGCATCTATGAAGCATGTGGGCGTCAATGTGGCGGCTGACCCTCTGATGACCTTTGCGTATATGAAAGTAAACGGAGGCTCTGTTATCGTAACGGCAGACGAGCCGGGAATGTTTTCTTCCCAGAACGAGCAGGATAACAGAAACTATGCAAAGATGGGAAAAATGCCGATGTTTGAACCTGCGGACAGTCAGGAATGTCTGGATATGATGAAAGAGGCCTACGAAGTGTCCGAAACCTACGGAGCGGTTGTGATGATGCGTATGGTTACCCGTGTCTGCCATTCCAAGTCTCTGGTAGAGTGCGGAGAAAGAAAAGAGGTTCCCGTAAAAGAATGGAAAAAGGAGCCGAAACGATATGTATGTCTGCCTGCTCACGCCAGAGTTATGCGGGAAGAGCTTGAAGAAAGAACCGAAAAACTGAAAGCCTACAGCGAAACCACACCGTTTAACTTTGCGGAAATGCACGACACGAAAATCGGAGTCATTGCTTCGGGTCCTTCCTACTACTATGCCAAGGAAGTCTGGGGTGACAGTGCTTCTTATCTGAAATTGGGCTTTACCAATCCGATGCCTGCCGAAAAAATCAAAGATTTCTGCAGCAAAGTGGAAACCATTTATATTGTAGAAGAAGATGATCCGTATATTGAAGAATTCGTACAGAGACTGGGATTTTCCTGTCACGGCAAAGATACCTTCCCGTCCTACGGAGAAATGACACCGAATGTACTTAGAAAAGCTCTTTACGGACAGGAACTGGCTCAGCCGGAATACGACAGGGAAAAGGTAATCAAAAGACCGCCGAGCTTCTGCGCGGGCTGTCCGCACAGAGGACTGTTCTACAGACTGGGAAAGAGAAAAGATATTATGATTTCCGGGGATATCGGCTGCTATACGCTGGCAGCAGGGGCGCCGTACAACGCTATGGACGCTTGTATTTGTATGGGCGGCTCCATTTCTATGGGACACGGTGCGCAGCAGGTATTTAACAGAGCGGGAATCAAGAGAAAGGTGGTAACCGTTCTCGGTGACTCCACGTTCTTCCACACCGGAATCAATTCCCTGATGAATACGGTATATAACGGCAGCAATACCATCAACATTATTTTGGACAACAGAATTACGGGTATGACCGGACACCAGCAGAATCCGGGCACCGGCTTTACTGTAAAAGGCGAGCCTGCCAATATGATCAACATCGAGGAACTGGTAAAAGCTATCGGCGTAAAACATGTAAAAGTCATCAATCCGAACAATCTTGCGGAAGTGGATGAGGCGCTTGATGCGTTTATGGATCTTTCCGAGCCGTCGGTAATTATAACAAGATGGCCGTGCGTGCTGAAAAAATTCTCACAGGCGGATTTGGAAGAATTCCCGGGACTGTTTACAACGAAGAATCTTGTGGACACAGAGAAGTGCATCGGCTGTAAAGCCTGCCAAAAGACAGGATGTCCGGCACTGATTTTCGATAAAGAGGCGAAAAAGATACATATTAACAGAGCGGATTGCGTAGGCTGCGATGTGTGCACACAGGTCTGCCCGGTAGGCGCGATTGGAAAGGAGGAGAAATAAAATGACAAAGAATATTTTATTATCCGGCGTCGGCGGACAGGGCACTATTACCGCTGCGAAAATGCTGACTTTCGGTTTGATGGAAGCAGGTTACGATGTAAAGATGAGTGAAATCCACGGTATGAGTCAGCGCGGAGGCGATGTGGTTTCTCAGGTCAGATACTCAAAAGAAAAGGTTTTTTCACCGGTTATCGAAAAGGGTACTGCCGACATTGTAGTTTCCTTCGAGCAGATGGAAGCTTTGAGAACTTTGGATTATCTGAAACCGGATGGCGCAGTCGTGGTGAATATGGAAAAGATTCCGTCCATGACTGTTTTGACGGGTGCAGAGGAGTATGCGGAAGATGTTATCGATGAGATTAAAAAGGCAGCAAGCCGGGTGCATACGCTGAATGCTTCGGAAATGGCAGCAGAGCTGGGAAATGTCAAGGCAGCCAATGTAATTCTTCTGGGCGCTTTGGTAAAGCTGATGGGACTTGATGATATCGACTGGGAAGACATTATCAGAAAAAATGTAAAAGAAAAATTCGTTGAATTGAATCTGAAGGCTTTTCAGGTAGGAGCAAATGCTGTAAAATAGAAATAAAGCGGGAAACAGGGCAGTCTGAACCGGCGCCCTGTTTTTTAACGGATACTATAAAAGAAAAGGAGAATGAATATGGCTTTAAGACAACTCATTATAAATCCCGGCTCGACCAGTACAAAACTGGCTGTGTATGAGGATGAGACAAAGTTATTTCAGGAAACGATAGAACACAGCACGGAGGATTTAGCCGGCTTCCATCAATTGCCCGATCAGGTGCCTTACCGTCTGCAGTTTGTAAAGGATTTTCTGGAAAAACACAATATGGCTGCAGAGGATATGGACGGTATTATGGGAAGAGGCGGCATGGTGCGCGGTATCGGCACAGGCGGCTGGGTTGTGGACAGTGAGCTTGTTAAAGCCTTAAGTCATGAGGAGTATTGCTCGCCTCATGCGTCTCTTTTAGGCGGACTTCTCGCAAATGCGCTGGCAGAGAAAGCCGGTATTCCGGCGTATATTTACGATCCTGTAACCGGTGCAGCCCTTCCTGATATTGCAAAGACAACAGGTTATCCGGAAATCGTAAAACAGAGTACCTGCCATGTTCTGAACAGTCGCGCTATGGCAATGCGTTTTGCTCGCGAAAACGGTATGAAATACGAAGATATCAATGTTGTGGTTGCGCATATGGGCGGCGGCATTTCCATGAGCGCGCATAAAAAGGGCGTAATCGTGGACTCTATCGGTGACGATGAAGGCCCTATGGCGCCGGAAAGAGCAGGAGCTGCTCCGATTCTGGACATTCTGAAACTCTGCTACAGCGGAAAATATACTTATGACGAAATGAAGAAGAAGGTTCGCGGAAAAGGCGGTATGGCGGCATATCTGGGAACTACCGATGCCAGAGATGTGGAAAGAATGGTTGAAGAGGGCGACAAGACCGCAAAGCTTGTTTACGATACGATGGCATATCAGGTTGCGAAAGGAATCGGACAGATGGCTGTTGCCTTAAAGGGCGATGTACAGGGAATTGTACTGACCGGAGGAATTGCTCACTCCAAAATGCTGACCGACGAAATTACCGACTATGTGAAATCTATTGCGCCTGTCAAAGTGCTTGCCGGAGAAAACGAAATGGAGGCTCTGGCGCTGGGCGGACTTCGTATTCTGAAAGGCGAAGAAGAAGCAAAGAAGTTTGTGATAAAATAATAATTATTGTAGAAAAAGCAAGGAGAGAAACCATTTGGGCATCTCTCCTCATTTTTTTTATTGCTGCGTTATTTCTTTCTGAAAGGATGGCGGGATTCTCAATGGAAATTAAAAAACTGACAGAATAACGAAATTTTCGAAATTCTGTCAGTATGTCGGACTATATAAATGTCGTTTAATGCCTGACGCGCCACATTTATGACAAAGTGATACTGCGCCGGGCTTTTTTTATATTTTTTTCTTAGAGATAATAATGCTGATAATACCGCATACTGCCATCAGGTACGGATAGAACAGATACGGAATAATATCGAAGGAAGTAAGTCCCGCAAGGCTTGCTGCGGTCAGAAGCTGCGCGCCGTAAGGAATTACACCTTGAAGTACCGAGGCAAAGATATCCAGAAGGGATGCGCTCCTGGTCGCTTCGATTCCGTAGTCATCGCTGATTTCTTTTGCAATCGGGCCTGAAATCACGATGGCGACCGTATTGTTTGCTGTTGCTGCATCTACAACGGAAACCAGAGCGGCAATGCCGACTTCCGCGCCCTTATAAGTATGAATCCGGTTGTGGATTTTTTCCAGAATAAAAGCGAATCCGCCGTTTTCTTTTACCAGTGCGCTGGTTGCGGCAACTAAGATAGAAATAATGGTGATATCGTACATACTGGTTACGCCGCTTCCGATTGCGGTAAAGACTTCCGCAGCCGGAAGTGAGCCTGTTGCAATGCCGACAATTACGGAAAGCACTGTGCCGCTGATCAGAACGACGAATACATTGATGCCGATCAGAGCTGTAACCAGCACAAACAGATAAGGAACAACCTGCCAGATATTGTACTGTAAATTCTGATCCATTCGAAATTCTGCGCCGCGGGTCATAAAGAACAAAATAGCCACGGTGACAAGTGCTGCAGGAAGGACGATAAAGAAGTTCTTTCTGAACTTGTCTTTCATTTCGCAGCCCTGCGTTCTGACTGCTGCGATGGTCGTGTCGGAAATCATGGACAGGTTGTCTCCGAACATAGCGCCGGATACTACTGCACCGACACAGATTGCCATACCGAAACCGGTTTTCTCCGCAATACCTACAGCGATAGGTGTCAGCGCGGTTATGGTGCCGACTGAAGTACCCATAGAAATAGAGATAAAGCAGCCGATTACAAACAGACCGATGACGGCAATGCCCGGCGGCATCAGAGAAAGTCCCAGATTAACGGTACTGTCGGCGCCGCCTGCCGCAGTGATAGAGCCTGAAAAAGCGCCTGCCGCAAGGAAAATCAGGCACATGGTGATGATGTTGTCGTCGCCGATGCCTTTCGCCGCGATGGAAAGCTTTTCGTTGAAGGTCTTGCCTTTTGTCTGCAGAAAAGCAACAATCAGGGCGATTAAAAATCCGACAACTGCCGGCATGGTATAGAAGTCATTGAGAATGATGCCTGTTCCGAGGAAAAGAACCAGGAATACCAGAATCGGCAGAAGCGCCCAGCCGTTTGATTTTACTTTTGATTCATTCATTTCTAATATTCTCCCAGATAAGATTTAGAGTAGTGATAAGTAGTAATAAAAAAAGATGTATTAAGAGTACTCGGAAAGAAAAACCGACCCTCTGCGAAGGCCGGTCTTACGCCAAGTCGATATTAAATATTTTAGCAGACTATGCGTGGTGATGCAAGGCTAATTTGCGTATTTTATGCTGTCTGTAAGGAGAATAGAGAATCCCGAGACCGCGGTTATATGCTTTGAAACCCCAGGTCGCAGCAAAAGAGTTTCTTTTTTTGTGTTTTGGGAGAAATTCTCTTTCTTTTCCGCCGAAACCGGCGATTTCATTTTTTCTGATTGCTTCAATCAGGTCGTTATTGCAGCGGATATCCTGCTCAAAGAGGGTGAATGCCATTCCCACATAGTCCTCCTTGTGAGAGTCGGAGCCGCCGACACAGGGCTTTCCGTGCTTTTTTGCAAGTTTCTGTGCCAAACGGTTGGCTTTTTCTGTTTCGCAGGTGTTGAACCCTTCGATAAAGTCAAATCTGTCAATCAGGTGTGGATTTTTCTTTAGTTTTCTGGTAAAGAGGCCGCTGCTGCTTCTCGGTCCGAAGGGATGAGCGGGACCGAGAACACCGCCGAAGTGGTGTACGATTTTTTCAAGCATTTCTACAGACATTCCCCGCAGTCTGAGCACGGGAAGAAAAAGTCCGTCCGGCATAATGACGAGAATGTGTCCGGCGTCCTTGGTATCGTATTCAACACCGCACAGAACGGTAAAATCACCGGTTTTGCTGCGGCAGTTTTCGCTCCAGTATCTGTAACCTTTATAGGTATCGTGGTCGGTTACCAGCATACCGTCGTAGCCGTATTTCTTGAGAATTGCAATATATTCTTCAATTGGAATTCTGGCATCGATGGAGCCGGCTTTGGTATGGCAGTGCATATCAAATTTCATCATTTGTATCACTTCCTTTCGGGTTTCGAAAACCCATTATAAACTATATTTATAGTTTACACCTGCGGCACACTTTATACAAGTTAAGAATCTGTGAATCTTCTTTCATATTTCTGACGAAAAGATGTCCGGCTGATTAAGAAGTGCAAAAAAGGGAAAATAAAGTTGTTTGGGAGAACTGGGCGGCGGCTGTGAAGTACCGCAAGGCAAAGCTTGTTGTTGGCGCTGTTATTGGCGCTTTTCTTTTGAAATAATGTCAACTAATAATATGGAATTAAGTTGACAAATATGAGGATAAAGTGTTATACTTCAGTCAGTTTGAAGAAAAGGAGAACGAGATTGATGAAAAACGGAAAAACTTATGATATGGCGCTGACTGCCATGGGAGCAGTGATGCTTGCAATTTGTTCTTGGATTTCAGTGCCGACGGCGGTGCCTTTTACGATGCAGACATTCGGACTGTTCTTTATTCTCGATGTACTGGGCGGGAAGCGGGCAACCGGAGCGGTTTTTGTTTATATTCTTTTGGGCGCCGCAGGGCTTCCGGTATTTGCCGGATTTACCGGAGGTGTCGGTGTGCTTGCGGGGGCTACAGGCGGTTATATCATCGGTTTTCTGTGCAGCGGACTTTTGTACTGGCTGCTGGAACCCGGATTTTCGGAAGGAGGAAGACAATGGATGCGGATTTTTACTATGATTTTGTGTCTGGCGGCGTGCTATGCTTTCGGAACCGTCTGGTATATGGCAGTGTATGCGAAAACAGCCGGAGCAGTGGGACTGATATCGGTTCTTGGCTGGTGTGTTTTTCCGTTTATTCTTCCCGATTTAATAAAGATGGCAATGGCGTTGTTTCTTGGAAAACGGGTGAAAAAAAGTATGAGAGTTTTGCAGTAGTATTGCATCAATGAAGAAACAGCGATTTCTCGGCAGTACTTGAGTTTGGAGTATGCGCCGATACTTATGAATACCGGAAAATGATATTTCCCATATCATAAAAAAATCGGTTGAAAGGCGGTGCCGCAACCGTATATAATAGTAGTATGATTTTATTAAATGCAGAACATATCAGAAAAAGTTATACAGAAAAACCGCTGCTGACAGATGTCAGTTTATCTATTCACGATACGGATAAAATAGGCTTAATCGGAGTTAACGGCAGCGGCAAGTCCACACTTCTTAAAATTATTGCAGGTGCGGCGGAAGCAGAGGGAGGAGAAATTACAAGATCCAGAGAGCTTAGAAGTATATATCTGTCGCAGAACCCGCAGTTTGATCCGCTGCTCACAGTGGAAGAGCAGGCGGCAAGATATCTTGAGGAAAGCGGCAGCAACTTTGAGTGGTATCAGTGTCAGTCTATGCTGACAAAACTTGGAATTACTGATTACTCACAGCCCATGGGAGAGCTTTCCGGCGGACAGAGAAAACGGGTTGCTATGGCAGCCGCGCTTACGGCTGAGAGCAATCTTCTGATTTTGGATGAACCGACGAACCATATGGACGCCGATGTGATAAACTGGCTGGAAGAGTATCTGATTCAGTATCGCGGCGCTGTTTTTATGATTACCCATGACAGATATTTTCTGGATCGGGTGACAAACCGCATCGCAGAAATCGACGGGGGAAGGCTTTACAGCTACGAGGGTAATTATGACTACTATTTGGAAATCAAAGCCGGTCGTAAAGAAATGGAACTCGCAAGCGAGCGGAAGCGGCAGGCTATTTATAAAAAGGAGCTGGCATGGATTCGCAGAGGCGCAAAGGCGCGTACCACCAAGGCAAAAGGCAGGATTCAGCGTTTTCAGCAGCTATCGGACAGTAAATTGGTAATAGACGATTCTTCGCTGGAAATCAATACCGTTTCCAGTCGTCTGGGGAAGAAAATTATTGAACTTCAGGGAATTTGCAAAAGCTACGGGGATTTGCATCTGATAAAAGATTTCAGTTATATTCTGCTGCGAAATGACAGGGTAGGTATAATCGGTCCCAACGGCTGCGGAAAATCCACATTGCTTGGTATCATTATGGGGGATGTGGCACCTGATGCCGGAGTTGTTGAAAAAGGAGATACTGTAAAAATCGGCTATTTTTCGCAGGAGAATCAGGCACTGGATGAAGATGCCCGAGTGATCCGATTCATTTCCGACATTGCAGGCACGGTAAAAACTACCGAAGGAAGTTTATCGGCTTCTCAGATGCTGGAGCGATTTCTGTTTCCACCCCATATGCATTCGGTAAAGATCGGGAAGCTTTCCGGCGGGGAAAAGCGCAGGCTGTACCTTCTGAGTATTCTGATGCAGGCTCCCAATGTGCTGATCTTGGACGAGCCTACTAACGATTTGGATATTGAGACACTGACTGTGCTGGAAGATTATTTGGATGATTTTAACGGTGCGGTTATTTGCGTTTCTCATGACAGATATTTTCTGGACAGAGTAAGCCGAAGGACTTTTGCCTTTCTTGGAGAGGGAGAAATCAGACAGTATAACGGCGGTTACACCGATTTTGAGGCAAAGCGGGAAGAGGAAAAGAAAGCTGAAAAAGCAGCCGAAAAGGCGGCGCTTACAGTGAAACGGAACGTCGGGTATGCTGAAACGCCGGAGGGCGCAGGCGGTTCTATGCAAAACGGCAGAGGGACAAAACCCGCAAGACCGCGGTTTACTTATAAAGAAGAGAAGGAATACGAAACCATTGAAGGTGATATCGAAGCCATAGAGCAGCGTCTTTCCGAGGTGGAAACAGATATGGCGAAAAATGCCAGAGATTATGGCAGACTGGCTGAACTGCAGTGCGAGAAAGAGAAACTTTCCGAAGAGCTTCTTCTGAAAATGGAGCGGTGGGAGTATCTTTGCGAACTGGCAGAAAAAATTGCCGCATACAAAAAGGAAAAGCGTTAAGTAAATCCTCGGAAGAAAAACAGGAGAAGACGGCTGAAACGGGTGAAGACAAACGGATACCGCAGAGGCGAATCAAAGAAAAAGAAAGCAAAGGAGACTTGAAAGAAATGGCGGATATCAAATATGAAATCATAGAAGAAATCGGTGTTTTATCGGAAAATGCAAAGGGCTGGCGCAAAGAGCTGAATGTAATCAGCTGGAACGGTGCGCGCGCGAAATACGATCTGCGCGACTGGGCGCCGGAACACGAAAAAATGGGAAAGGGCATTACCTTGACACAGGAAGAAGCAAAGATGCTGGTAAAACTGCTTTCAGGCAGAGAATAGGAGGAGCTGACCAATGGAAAAATTGTTGTTTGTAGATGCGTGCATCAGAGGGGAAAAATCCAGAACAAAACAGTTATGCGATGTGTATCTTGAAGAATTTCTGAAGAAAAATCCGGATACTTCCGTGGAAACGGTAAAACTTCGCAGCGGTATGCTGAACACACATACTGTAGAAAAGCTTGATCTTAGGGACAGTCTGATTCGGAAACGGGATTTCTCTCACGAAATGTTTGACCTTGCAAAGCAGTTTAAGGAGGCGGATTATATCGTAATCGGCAGTCCGTATTGGGATTTATCCTTTGCCGCTGTTTTGAAAGTATATATCGAAAATATTATGGTTGCCGATTTGACTTTCAAAGCGACCAACACAGGATTTGTGGGCTTGTGCAGCGGAAAAAAGCTGATTTATATTACTACCGCAGGCGGTTTTATCGGTGAAAAGAATTTCGGCTATGACTATATGTGCGGCGTTGCGGAAATGCTGGGCATTCCGGATACCGAATGCGTAAAAGCAGAAGCTTTGGATATTGAAGGCTTCGATGCCGGAAAAATTGTGGCAAAAGCTGCAGAAGAAATCAGGAACAGATTTAAATAGAAAATAGGATTTGTGTAAATAGAACCTGCTGTAAAAGTATCTCAGATCGAAGGCAACAATATAACCAGATAACCATTTTTTTATGCAGCATGGCAAAAGTAAAATCGCTGCGATATATCGAAAATGACACACCTGGTCAGTATAGAAAGGGCACTGAAAAAGTCTGATTCATCAAGAAAGAATTAGGCTTTTTTC
>CALBGO010000052.1 GCA_937894585.1 uncultured Eubacterium sp. | reverse complement strand
TTGTACCGATATTGATATGCGGTTTGGTTCTTTCAAATTTTGCTTTTGCCATTTTTCCGTTTCTCCTTTTAATTAAGAAATAAATAAAAAATTTGGAGCTGTTGAGCAGACTCGAACTGCCGAACCTCTTCCTTACCAAGGAAGTGCTCTACCAACTGAGCTACAACAGCCTGTCATATATCCGTCATACAAGTCTAATCGTACTATATTTTTGGCTTCTTGTCAACAGCAAGAAGCCACGAAATACAGATATTTTACGGTTTTTTTACTGAGCGGCCGCAGCAGCCCGTTTTTTTCACAAATTCCGCCGCTTTCCCGGTGCGCTGTAAGACCTTTCTGTCAATTTTCCAGGAACTGCTGAATTTTCTTCTTAATCCGCTGAATAGCGTTATCCACTGTCTTTGTAGATCGTCTCAGACAAAATGCAATCTCACGATAGTTTTTCCCTTTCAGCATCTGACTCCAGACTTTATTTTCAAGAGGACTGAAAATATCGCTCTCATTCGCCTTAAGATAATCTACAACTTCCTTCATCAGCATCATAGTTTCGGGATCGGTATCTGCACTGCTGGCCGCAAGCCGTTCAGCCAGATCGGTTGTTTCGCCCGTCTCCCCGTCTCTTTGAGAGCTTAAAGAAACCGACTCATTTAAAATCTGATGTTTTTGTCTGTTTGCCGCTTTTATCGCTGTAATAATCTGTCTGGTGATACAAATCTCTGCAAAAGTTCGAAAAGATGTATTCTGATTTTCATCATAATCGCGAACCGCCTTAAATATCCCAATCATACCTTCCTGTATTACATCTTCATGGTCGGCTCCGGCAATGAAATAGTTTTTGGATTTCGTCTTCGCCATTGCCTTATATTTACCGATTAGATATTCGTAAGCGGTACTGCTTCCCTCCTGAGCCATTTTGACAATGGACTCGTCAGTGAGAATATTCAAGTCTTTATTTTCTTCCATCCCTCTGTCTTCTTACCTCATACATCAAAACCGCCGCTGCGTTGGACGCATTCAGAGAAGTGATTTTTCCAACCATCGGCATGGATACCGTAAAGTCGCATTTTTTCTTTACCAGCTGACTGATGCCCGCACCTTCGCTGCCGATGACGATTGCCAGCTTTCCGGTCAAATCCTGTTCATAATACGGCACGCCGTCCATATCGCATGCCGCCACCCAAAAGCCTTCTTCTTTCAGCTGATCGATTGTCTGTCCGATGTTGGAAACTTTCACACACGGCATATACTCAATAGCACCTGCGGAAGATTTTGCAACGGTATCGGTCAGTCCTACAGAACGCCGTTTCGGGATAATCACGCCGTGAGCTCCGGCACATTCCGCTGTACGCATAATCGCCCCTAAATTATGCGGATCTTCCAGATTATCCAAAATCACCACCAGTGGCGGTTCTCCTGAACCTTCGGCTTTCGCATAAATATCTTCCATAGTACTGTAGCTGTAAGCGGAAGCATAGGCAATGACGCCCTGATGCGGCGCTCCTGCTGCAATTCTGTCCAAAGTCGGTTTATCACTCTGGTAAATCGGAATTCCCTTGTCCTTTGCAATACCGATAATTTTGGTAATGGAGCCTTCCGCACCCTTGCCTACCAGAATTTTTTCTATCTCCCGGTCATTTCTAAGCGCTTCCATAACCGGATTCCTGCCGATAATCCCATTGGACGGCAGCGTTTCTCCACTGTCATAACTGCGGTTTGAGCTGTCAAATCCCCTGCGCTCACCTTTCGATGCAGCTTTTGCGTTACGGTCTCCCGCAGACTTTCCCTCGCGGGTCATTTTTGCGGCTTTGCTGTTTCTGCCGCGCCCGGCACCGCCGTAAGTTTCATCACGCTCTACAAATCGTTTTCCTTTGCGGCCGTTAATCTCCGCCCAATCTCGTTTATTCTTCGCCATTATTTTCTTGTATGATGTATTTAGTCCAAATACATCAATACTCTCCTTTCTTCTCAA
>CALBGO010000051.1 GCA_937894585.1 uncultured Eubacterium sp. | reverse complement strand
TGCATTACTATTTGTGCCGCCGACTGAAAGGCGGCGGAATGGAGATTAATATGAACGAACAGAATATTTTTATCGTCCGCTGCGGCGAGGTAGCTCTGAAGGGCATGAATAAACCGTATTTTGAAAGAATGCTGGTGGATCGCATCAGAAAAAATCTGAAAGATTTCGACGGCACGGATGTCAGAAGGCACGAAGGACTGATTTTTGTAAGAGCAGACAAAAAATATGACAAAGAAAAGCTGATCCGTCAGATTTCCAAAGTATTCGGCGTGGCTTCCATAAGTCCGGCTGTGGAAGCTCCGAGTAATCTGGACGCCATCGGCGAAGAAGCGGTAAAATATATGATGGAGCTGATTGAGAACAAGGGAATCAAGACTTTCAAGGTAGAAGCCAAGAGAGCCGACAAGAATTTCCCGGTGAAATCTCCGGAAATCGGCAGAATCATCGGCGCAAAGGTTTTAATCGGCTGCAAGGTTTTGAAAGTCGATGTTCACAATCCGGATGTACATTTGTTTGTAGATGTGCGCCATGACAAGACTTACATTTATCAGCAGAAAATCGCCGGTTTCGGCGGACTTCCTCTGGGAACAAACGGAAAGGGCATGGTGCTGCTTTCCGGCGGAATCGACAGCCCTGTGGCTGCATGGATGATGGCAAAGAGAGGTATGCTTATCGAAGCGGTGCATTTTCATTCTTATCCGTATACCAGCCAGAGAGCGCAGGAAAAAGTAGAAGACCTTGCTGCAATTGTGGCGTCTTACTGCGGTAATTTCAAAATGCATGTTATTAATCTGCTGCCGATTCAGGAACAGATTGTGCAGAATTGTCCGGAAGAAGAAACCACCATTTTAGTGCGCCGTTTTATGATGCGGATCGCAGAAAAGATTGCAGAAAAGAACAAAGCTATGATGCTGATTACCGGAGAGAATCTGGGGCAGGTGGCAAGCCAGACAGCAGAAGCTCTGGCTGTAACCGACGCCTGTGTTAAAATGCCGGTAATGCGGCCTCTGATTTCCATGGATAAAGTTGACATTATGGACAAAGCCGAAGAAATCGGCACATTTGAAACTTCTATCCAGCCTTACGAAGACTGCTGCACTGTATTTCTGCCGAAGCACCCGACGACAAAGCCGAAACTGGAACGGATTTTAGAGTCGGAAAGCCGTCTTGATGTAGATGCGCTGGTGGAAGCTGCCGTTTCCACGGAAGAAATCGTACAGATTCGACAAAAATAGTAAATATTCCCCTTTTTCTCCTAAAGACAAGGCTGCCTGCCGGTCTTATAATAGAGGAAAGGGGGTTTTTTTATGGAAATCAATTTTAGTTTGAAAAAAGATACGCTGACAGTGGGGCTTTCAGGAGAAATTGACCATCATGTCTGCGATGAAATCAGAACAGATATCGACAGGGAGTTTGCGCGCTGCGGAGCAGTCAGTCTGAACTTTGACTTTTCTTCTGTGACTTTTATGGACAGCTCCGGTATCGGAATGATACTTGGCAGATATAAGAAAGTCACCGCGCAGGGAGGTCGTGTGAAAATCAGAAACGCCGGAAGTCTCGTACGGCAGCTTCTCGATATGGCAGGCGTTTTTTCCCTGATGGAATATGAAGAGGACGGGGAGGAAACAGATGGAAAGTAATTTTGTAACAGTAGAATTTGAGGCGCTGCCGGAAAATCAGAGTTTCGCAAGGTCTGTTGTAAGTGCGTATGCAGCCTCATCGGACCCGACGGCAGCGGAGCTTACGGAAATCAAAACGGCAGTATCGGAAGCGGTGAGCAATTCCATTATTCACGGCTACGGAAAAACAGGAACCGGGAAAATCGTGATGGAGATGAAAACGATCGACCGGGATAAAATATATATTAAAATTACTGATTTCGGAAAGGGAATTGCCGATATAAAAAAGGCAAGAGAGCCGCTGTTTTCTACAGAGGAAGAACAGGAGATGAGCGGCATGGGATTTACGGTGATGGAAAGTTTTACGGATAGAGTTTTTGTGGAATCGGAGCAGGGAAAGGGAACAGCGGTGACTCTGATCAAATATCTGGATACTTATCATGGAATATAAATATGTGCCGGTTTCCAAACAAGATACATATTCACTGATTGAGCGGGCAAAGGCGGGAGATGAAGACGCCAAGACTTTAATCTGCAGTCAGAATACGGGACTTGTGAAGAAGCTGGCGCTGAAATTTGTTTCTTCGGAATACGAAGCGGAGGATTTAATCCAGATCGGTTATATAGGTCTTCTGAAAGCAGTTTATCACTTCAGACCGGAATTTGATGTGATGTTTTCCACATACGCTGTTCCGATGATTATGGGAGAACTGAAACGGTTTTTCAGAGATACCGGAAAGATAAAAGTCAGCCGAAGTCTGAAGTCGGAGATTTATGCACTGAAGAAAGCGCAGGAGAAGTTTGCCCTTGACGGAAACGGATCACCGAGAATCAGTCAGCTTTCTGAAGCGATGGGGCTCAGTCAGGAGCGAGTTTTGGAGATTATGGAGGCAGCTTCTGCGGTTTCCAATGTGGCAAGCCTTGATAATCAGCTCGTGGAGGAGGAGTACGAGGCATACTTCAGCCAGGGGTCTCCCGAAAATAATATTGAAAAGATTATGATTAAAAAAGAGCTTGCAAATCTGGGGAAAAGGGAGCGACAGGTGGTTATGCTGCGCTATTACAGAGATATGACCCAGCAGGAGATTGCGGGGATACTGGGAATTTCTCAGGTGCAGGTTTCCCGGATTGAAAAGCGGGCAATTGCGGAAATCAGGAAGAAACTGGCAGAATAACATAAAATTTTGCATCCGAAAAGAAGAGTGAGTGAACCGAAAACAACTCACTTTTTTCTTTCGACATTTTATCGCAAGAAATTGAAAAATGACTTGCAATTTAACCGAAAAGGTGGTTTACTATATATGTATGCTGTTATTTTTCTAACAAACGACGGCATAGTTTAGTACGGTTAAAAAACAATCCTTCCAAGGAGGGACCGTTATTATAATTTAAGGAGGCATTTACATGAACTTTCAACTGACGAAGGAACAAGAATTCGTAAGAAAAATGGTAAGAGAATTCGCCACTAACGAAGTTGAACCATTAGCTGCAGACATTGACCAGGAACACAGATTCCCAGTGGAAACTGTTGAAAAAATGGCCAAGTACGGTTTGCTGGGTGTTCCATTCCCAACAGAATACGGCGGAGCAGGCGGAGACCACATCTCCTATGCAATTACTGTAGAAGAATTATCCAGAGTATGCGCATCTACAGGCGTTATCTGTTCTGCACATACTTCCCTGTGCTGCTGGCCTATTTTTAACTGGGGTAACGAAGACCAGAAGAGAAAATATCTGCCGGATCTGTTATCAGGTAAGAAATTAGGCGCTTTCGGTCTGACTGAACCAAACGCAGGTACAGATGCATCCGGACAGCAGACAAGAGCTGAATTAGTTGACGGAAAGTGGATCTTAAACGGAGCTAAAGTATTCATTACAAACGGCGGATACGCTGATGTTTTCGTTGTAATGGCTATGACTGATAAGAAAAAGGGAAATCACGGTATTTCCGCATTCATCGTTGAAAAAGGCGACGAAGGATTCTCCATCGGTAAGACAGAAGATAAGATGGGTATCTGCGCATCTTCCACTACAGAACTGATTTTCCAGAACTGCGTAATTCCGGAAGACAGACTGCTGGGTCAGGTTGGCGACGGATTCAAAGTTGCAATGTCCACACTGGACGGCGGCCGTATCGGTATTGCTTCTCAGGCTCTGGGTATTGCACAGGGCGCTTTCGATGTAACAGTTGAATACATGAACGCAAGAAAACAGTTCGGCAAGAAATTATCTCAGATGCAGGCCCTGCAGTTCTCCATGGCTGACTTAAAGACCAAGATTGAAGCTGCAAGACTGTTAGTCTACAGAGCTGCCGATATGAAAGACAAGCACATGAACTACGGCGAAGCTGCTGCTATGGCTAAGCTGTTCGCTGCTGAAACTGCCATGGAAGTAACTACTAAGTGTGTACAGTACCACGGCGGATACGGTTACACCAAGGATTATCCGGTAGAAAGAATGATGAGAGACGCTAAGATTACTGAAATCTACGAAGGTACTTCCGAAGTTCAGAGAATGGTAATCGCCGGCAAGACTTTCAAAAAATAAAATAGTAGGAGGAAATAGAAATGGCATTTAAGATTATCGTATGTGCAAAGCAGGTACCAGATACAAATGTTATCAAAATTAACCCTAAGACTGGTACTCTTATCAGAGACGGCGTTCCAAGCATCTTAAACCATGACGATGCTAACGCTTTAGAAGAAGCATTAAAGATTAAAGATAAATATGATGATGTAACTGTTACAGTTATATCCATGGGACCTCCTCAGGCTTCCGATCTTCTGTTTGAATGTATCGCAAAAGGCGCTGACGAAGGTATTCTGGTTTCCGACAGAGCAGTCGGCGGTTCTGATACATGGGCTACTTCCAACACTCTGGAAGCTGCAATCAGAAAATGGGAAAAAGAAAATGGTCCTGCTGACCTGATCTTTGCCGGCCGCCAGGCTATCGACGGAGACACTGCACAGGTTGGTCCGCAGATTGCCGAAAAATTAGATCTGCCGCAGGTTACATATGTTGAAGAGTTCGAAATCGCTGATAACCTGAAAGACATCACTGTTAAGAGACAGATGGAAGACGGTTATGAACTGATCGAGCTGCAGACTCCTTGCATGCTGACTGCAATCAAGGAACTGAACGAGCCAAGATATATGAACATGGCCGGCATCTTCGGCGAAAAGGATATCAAGGTATGGAATGCTAAGGACATCGAAGTTGATTTAACTAAGGTTGGTCTGGAAGCTTCCCCTACAAATGTATTCAGATCCTTCACTCCGGCTCCTAAGGCTCCGGGTCAGGTTGTTCACGGTGATTCCGATAACGAACTGGCAAAGAACCTGCTGATCCAGCTGAAGGGTAAGCACATTATCTAATTTGGAGGAGGAAATAAAATGGCTATTAAAATTTTAAAAGATAAATGTAAAGGCTGTTCTCTGTGTGTAAAAGCCTGCCCATTTGATGCATTAAAACTCGTAGACAGAATTGCTGTAGTTGACGAAGGCAAATGTACAAACTGTAATGCATGTATCGCAAAATGTAATTTTGATGCAATTGAAGCTGCTCCGGAAGCTGAAAAAGTTGACCTTTCCGCTTACAAGCACATTTGGGTATTTGCTGAACAGAGACAGGGCAAAATCCAGAATGTTGCTCTGGAATTACTGGGCGAAGGTAAGAGACTGGCTAAGGACATCAGCGAAGATACTCAGATCTGCGCAGTACTGATGGGTAACAACATCGAGCATCTGGCTCAGGAATGTTTCGAATACGGTGCTGAAAAAGTTTACCTGGTTCAGGATCCGTTACTGGAAAACTTCACAACTGACGGTTACACTAAGGTTATGAAGCAGCTGATTGACGAATACAAGCCTGAAATCGTTCTGTACGGCGCTACTCATATCGGCCGTGACTTTGCACCTCGTATTGCTGCAAGATGCAACACCGGTTTGACTGCTGACTGTACACACCTGGATGTTAAGGTTTCCAAATACATCGACTTCGCAAAAGCTAACACTACATTAGATACTTCCACTCTGGACCCTAATGACCCGTCCACAGGCATCAAGCAGACTCGTCCTGCATTCGGCGGTAACCTGATGGCTACTATTGTTTGTCCTAAGACAAGACCGCAGATGTCTACAGTTCGTCCTGGCGTAATGCAGAAACAGGAAAGAGAAGTTGGCGCAACCGGCGAAATCGTAAATGTTAAGCCTGAAATCAGCAAAGAAGATATCAGAATCGAAATCAAGGATATCGTTAAATCCATGAAGGAAATGGTATCCCTGACAGACGCTAAGATCATCTGCTCCGGCGGACGTGGTCTTGGAGATGCTTCCGGTTTTGAACTGATTCAGAAGTTTGCCGACAAAGTTGGCGGTGTTGTAGGTTCTTCCCGTGCTGCAGTAGATGCAGGCTGGATCGATCACTCCCACCAGGTAGGTCAGACAGGTACTACTGTAAAACCTGAAATCTACTTTGCTTGCGGTATCTCCGGCGCTATTCAGCACTTAGCTGGTATGCAGACTTCCAACTGCATCGTAGCAATCAACAAAGATCCTGATGCTCCAATCATGGAAGTTGCTGACTACGCAATCGTAGGTGACCTGTACAAAGTAATCCCTGAAATCATTGAAGAATGGGATAACGCAGAAGCACTGTACGACGCAACTACTAAATAAACGGGCCTATCCCGATTTTACAAAAACCAGACCGCTCAATCGGTCTGGTTTTTGGGCTCTATGTCAATAGTTGGGGTGGAACACAATCTAAATAGCAATTTGTAACCA
>CALBGO010000050.1 GCA_937894585.1 uncultured Eubacterium sp. | reverse complement strand
CGTTAAGGACGCTGAAATTTCAGCGTCCTTTAAAATTCCACTGTCAAACTCGGGATTTTGAACCATATCATATTATAATCTATTTTCCGAAAAAGTAAAGACTTCTTCCCCGTTTATTTTTCATCCGGTTATATTTCGAAAATTCCCCGGACATATTTCCCGAGCCTCTTTTTATCCTCTTTTTGGTCAGTATTTTTATTTATGATAAGTCTCTCCCCGTATAATTTTAAAGCTGCGATATATCTGCTCCAGCAGAATCACCCGCATCATCTGATGAGGAAAAGTCATCGCAGAAAAAGACAGCTTAAAATCCGCCCGTCTGCTTACAGCTTCCGAAAGCCCCAGACTTCCGCCGATTACAAATGTAATACTGCTGCGTCCGTTCACGGCAAGACTCTGTATCTTATCCGCCAGTTTTTCCGAAGAAAGCGATTTTCCGTTCACCTCCAGAGTAACAACATAATCGGTTTCTTTGATTTTTTTCAGAATCTCCGTCCCTTCCGCTTCTTTAACGGAAAGCTCCTCGGCAAAGCCTGCCTTATCGGGAAGCCGCGCTTCTTTCAGCTCGACAATGTTCAGAGAACAGTAACTTTTTAAACGCTTGCTGTATTCTTCGACGGCCTGCGTCCAGTATTTTTCTTTTAATTTTCCGATACAGATGACCGAAATATTCATAATAACCGCCTTTCCCGTCTAAAATATGACACCGATAAATTCTTTCAATTCGATTTCTTCAGCATCTTCCGTCGCCGCTTTCCCGACGCCTTCGTTTCCATACATTTTCTATACCTATATTTCCACGCAGACACTGCTTTCATCCCGCGCAGCAATATCCAGCTCCAAATCTTTATTAATATAAAAATCGGATTCGAATAAAATATTTCTGATTGTCAGGTACGCCTGACCGGGCGTATTGTTGTCCTTACTCAAATGAGCAAGCATTACCTTAGGCACCTTCTGCGGAATATCCCCCTCTACATCTTGCCCGTCTGCGCCTTCTTCATCATCTCCTCTTTTCTTTCGTTCGTTCAGCATTCTGCACAGACAGTTGCCTGCCGCTTCGTTGGAAAGATGCCCCTCATCTCCCAGAATTCTTCTTTTCAGGCTGTAGGGATAAGCTCCCATTTTCAATATATTTACCTCGTGATTTGCTTCCAAAACCAGTAAATCAGCTTTAGCGATATGACTGTAAATTTCATCAGAAATATAACCTGTATCCGTTACTACGGTAAGCTGTCTGCCGCCGTGAAGCAGA
Source organism: uncultured Eubacterium sp. (assembly GCA_937894585.1). GTDB lineage: Bacteria > Bacillota > Clostridia > Peptostreptococcales > Anaerovoracaceae > Senimuribacter. Next base: position 1,128 of record CALBGO010000050.1, on the reverse strand, counting down.
GAATAGCCGAAAGGCTCTGCTGCATCATGGGAAATCCGGAAAGGAATCACCGTAATGTCTCCGATTAAAAACGCCTCTCCTGCCCGCACAGTTTGCGATCTGTTTTCTTCAATTTTATCCGCCACAGCCCGCAGCGTGCCTGAAGATGCATAGATTGATGCATTTATCGCTTTCCTTGCCAGCATTTTCAGACTTTTTACATGGTCAATATGCTCATGAGTCACCAAAATCCCGTTTATATTTTCTTCACAAATTCCCATACCGGAAAGCTCTGAGATAATTTTTCTGCCTGCAATTCCTGTATCTATCAGCAACACTGTTGTTTCCGTCTTTGCCATATAACAGTTTCCTGTGCTTCCGCTGGCAAAAGAACAAAAATGAAATGCCATAAAAAATCCCTTTCTCTCGTAAAATTACCTTATAGATTTTATCACAAATGGCGAAATTTACGCAAGTTTTCGTTGTACTTTTTGCAAAAAAAGGTATAATAGATATGTGCTAAATTTGAATTAACAAAAAGGGGATAAGTATGACGATTCTGAGGATTTATACCGACGGCGGCTGTTCAGGAAATCAGAGCAGCGAGAATGCCGGCGGGTGGGGTTCCATTTTGGAATTCGGCGAATATAAAAAAGAAATGTTCGGCGGAGAAGCCAACACGACCAATAACCGAATGGAACTGACCGCAGTTATCGAAGCTTTTAAGGCTTTAAACCGGGACGGTCAGACAGTGGAAGTTTTCTCCGACAGCGCATATGTTTCAAACTGTTTCCGGGAAAAATGGTATGAGAGCTGGGAAAAAAACAAGTGGCGCAATGCCGCCAAAAAATCTGTAGAAAATCAGGACCTTTGGAAAGAACTTTTAGCTTTGGTAAGAAAACATAATGTAAAGTTTTTCCGAGTAAAAGGTCATGTCAATCTGAACAGTAAATCCACAGATTTTGATAAACTATACGAAAAATTCGTAAGCTGGAACGGTTCACGCTTCAGCTTCGATGATTTTAAATACATCACAGCGATGAACAATCGGGCTGATGAACTTGCAGGCATGGGCATCAGTCGTGTGAAAGGAGAATAGTGTGAAAGAAAGATTGAACAGTCCGTAATTGGGCGAACTTAAACAAGCTT
>CALBGO010000049.1 GCA_937894585.1 uncultured Eubacterium sp. | reverse complement strand
GACAGCTTATTAAAGTACGCCATTTGTTGGCTGTCCTCTACTTTCTTTCACAGTATTACCTCTCTTATCAAAATTTACAAACAAAAAAAGCTTCTATCCCTGCTATATAAGGGACAAAAGCCTGTGTCTTCTGCGGTACCACCCTAATTCGCCTGTAACAAAGCGCACTCTGCACATACAATCATATGTCATTCGATATTACGGTCGAATCCCGTCGCCCATACTGAGCAGCTCTCCAATATCTTATCTCTGCCGCAGATATCTCACTGCATTGCGTCCTGACGGATATCTTTATTGCAGATTCCGAAAACCTGCACACTGCTGCCGTTGTGTTTGCCCTCGCAAGTCCATTCACAAAAGCGCCCGCTGCCGCAATCACACCGCCTGCGGCTCTCTCAAAACAGCTATCTTCTGCTACTACTCTTGCTCATCGGTTTTGGATATTCACTTTTCTAATAAAAAGTTTAGCACAATGAAGTTTCTCCGTCAAGTCAGATTTCTCAGGCTTATCCTGTATTCATTCCCGCTCTTGTTTTGCCTGAAATCCGCCTCCCCTTTTTAGAGGTGCAAAAGAAAAACCCTCACAAAGCAAGTCCTTCGTCTGCTCTGGAGGATTTTCCGTTTCACATACTATCCGATATGCTTTTCATTTTTCCGATCTCTGCCCATGAGCATTTCCACAGCCTCCTGGGCTGTAATTTCCTCATTGATGCAGCGGTAAATACACTCTGTAATCGGCATTTCCACACCGACCTGTTTTGCCAGCTGGTAAGCCGCTTCAGCGGTAAACATACCTTCCACCACCATACCGACTTTTTTTACAGCATCGGAAGGCTTCATTCCCTCGCCTATCATAATGCCGCAGCGGCGGTTTCTCGAATGCATACTGGTACAGGTTACAATCAGATCCCCGATACCTGTAAGACCTGAAAAAGTTGCAATATCTGCGCCCAGTTTTACACCCAGACGGCACATTTCCGTAATTCCCCGAGTCATCAGAGCCGCTTTTGCATTGTCTCCAAAACCGATTCCGTCGGAAATCCCGGCGCCGAGCGCGATGATATTTTTAAGAGACCCGCCAAGCTCCACACCGCATACATCATCATTGGTGTAAACTCTGAACCGATCAGTCATAAAAATATCCTGAATATATTCTGCCAGCTCCATATCCCTGGAAGCAACCGCAACGGTGGTCGGAAGAGCTCTGCCAACCTCCTCCGCATGTGAAGGTCCCGAAAGCACCACATATTTCACATCCGGTTTCAAAATATATGCAATTTCAGACATTCTCATTAAAGTACCCTGTTCAATGCCCTTTGCAACATTCACAACAACCATATTATCCTCGATAAACGGAATCGCCTGTTCAAATGCGCTTCTGAAACGCTGCGCCGGCGCGGAAAACAAAGCCACATCCGCCCCTGCCAGAGCTTCCTTTGCAGAATCGACAATCTGCAGATTCTCAGAGAACTTTATACCGGGAAGATATCTGACATTTTCCCTGTTTTCTCTCATTTCCCGTACATGATCCGTATTGACATCGCACATTTTCACCTGATGTCCCTTATTGCTCAAGGTGAGAGCAAGGGCTGTTCCCCAGCTTCCCGCCCCGATTACGCCAATTGTTTTCATACTCTTTACCTATGTATATCCTTTCTCCCGTCATTTCGGCGGGAATATCCGTTTCGCTCCTGCCAAGATTCTCAATTACCGCAATTCCTTTTTTCTTCGAATCGCTTCGGACCGCTGCAGGCTGTCCCGGCTATTTTCAAAACAGGCTGCCGGAAAGTCCGTCTGCCTGTTACTTTTCAAATTTTTTTCCGAAGCTCAGTTTATTTTCTTCACCCTTCAGCAGCCTCTTGATATTGCCTCTGTGGGCGTAAATCAGCAAAGCCGCCATAATGCAGCCGATAAATAGAAAATCCGGTTCCATAAAATACGCAAGTACAGGAAATGATGCCGCCGCCAGAACAGAACCTAAAGACACCATCCTCGTGAGAGCCACCACAACAGCAACAACAGCAAGCGCTGCAAGCGCCAGCTGCCAGTTGACACCCAGCAAAGCTCCGAAAGCTACCGCTACACCTTTTCCGCCCTTAAAATGAAAACATACCGGCCAGACATGACCTAAAAAGGCTGCCAAAGCACAGAGCATAGCGGTCATCGGACTTCCGAAAAAAGTTCCCAGCAAAACTGCCAGAACGCCTTTTCCGATATCTACCGCCAGTGTAATCAGCGCCGCCTTTTTTCCGAGCACACGAAGGGCATTGGTCGTTCCGGCATTGCCGCTGCCTTCTTTTTTGATATCCTTTCCGACAGAGCGGGCAAGCAGTGTAGACGGAGAAATATTTCCCAGGAAATATGCCGCTGCAATCAGAAGAAAATCGACAGCGCCCAAGGCGCTTATTGCTTCTGCATTGCCTAAAAAAATCTCAGACATTTATTGTTCTTTCTCTCCTTTTTCGCGGAAGACGAATTTGATGGAAGTTCCCTCAAATCCGAAGCCTTCTCTGATTTTATTTTCCAGATATCTTGCATAAGAAAAATGCATTAAATCCCGTTTGTTCACCTGGAAAGAGAACAGCGGCGGTTTTACACCGACCTGCGCGGCATAATAGATTTTCAGACGCTTTCCTTTATCGCTTGGCGGCTGCTTCATCATAGTCGCATCGGTAATCAGACTGTTCAGCTGACCGGTCGGTACACGGAGCGCCCGTTTTTCCGCCACATATTTCGCCATTTGAATTACATCAAAGACTCTCTTTTTGTCCTTTACGGAAATAAAGACAGACGGTGCGTAGGACATAAACTGCAGCTCGCTTTCAATTTCACGTCTGAAATCGCGCATGGTGTTGGTTTCCTTCTGAATCAGATCCCATTTGTTCACAACTACAATAATGCCTTTTCCGGCTTCGTGAGCAACGCCTGCGATTTTCTTGTCCTGCTCGGTAACACCTTCCTCTGCGTCAATCATCAAAAGACACACATCGCATCTTTCAATTGCCGCAACAGCACGGATCACACTGTATTTTTCAATATCTTCATTAACTTTGCTCTTTCGTCTGATTCCTGCTGTATCAATCAGGGTGTATTTATCTCCCTCCCATTCGAAAGGAGTATCGATGGAATCCCTGGTCGTTCCTGCAATCGGAGATACAATAACCCTTTTTTCTCCGATTAAGCAATTTATCAAAGAGGATTTTCCCACATTCGGTTTTCCGATAACGGCAACCTTAATATCCTCTTCTTCATCATCGTCGGAACTGCCCGGAAAGCTCTCTACAATTTCGTCGAGCACATCTCCGAAATTCAGCATATTTGCCGCTGAAATCGCAACAGGATCCCCAATGCCCAGCTCATAGAAATCATAGAAATCCACCGGAAGATTTCTCGGATTGTCTATTTTATTGACAAGCAGAATTACTTTTTTCCCGGTTCTGCGCAGCATTGTGGCAACTTCACGGTCCGCATGAGTCAGACCGTCCTTTCCGTCCACCATAAAAATAATCACATCCGCCATATCCATAGCAACCTGAGCCTGCTCTCTCATCTGAGAAAGAATCACATCTTCGCTGGCAGGTTCAATACCGCCTGTATCAATCAGGGCAAAAGAAGTCCCGCTCCACTCTGCCTCTGCGTAAATTCTGTCTCTTGTCACACCGGGCGTATCTTCCACAATAGAAACCCGCCTCCCGACAACTTTATTAAAGAAAGTGGATTTTCCTACATTAGGTCTTCCCACTACAGCTACAATTGGTTTACTCACTCAAAAATCCCTCCTGCAAATTCCAGCGGGTCGAACTCTTTCAAGTCGTCCATACCCTCTCCAACGCCGATATATTTAATCGGCAGATCAAACTCATCAGTAACAGTAATGGCAATGCCGCCTTTTGCTGTGCCGTCTAGCTTTGTCAGCACAACGCCGGTAATTTCCGCAGCTTCATTAAATTCTTTTGCCTGGGAAATTGCATTTTTCCCCGTCGTTGCATCCAGAACCAGAAGAGTTTCTCTTGCCGCTTCCGGATATTCCCGGGAAATAATTTTATTCATTTTCTCAAGCTCGTTCATCAGATTCTTTTTCGTCTGCAGTCTGCCTGCGGTATCACAGATTAACACATCGATGCCCTTTGCCTTAGCGGACTGAATAGCATCATAGATTACAGCAGACGGATCGGCGCCCTCCTGATGACGCACTGTGTTGACACCGATTCGATTTCCCCATATTTCCAGCTGTTCTCCCGCTGCCGCACGAAAGGTATCCGCTGCGCCCAGAAGCACAGTTTTTCCTTCACTGCGCAGCTTATGTCCGATTTTCGCAATGGAAGTTGTTTTTCCTCCTCCGTTAATACCGATCATCAGAATCACCAACGGCGTATCCGGACAAAGGCGGTTTCTCTCCCCCTTATCCATCAGCTCGGAAATAACCTTTGCCAGACCCTCTTTTACTTTTTCAGGGTCGCTGATATAATTCTCCTTGATATATCTGCGCAGATTTTCCATAATTTTCATGGTCGTATCCATGCCGATATCGGAAGTAATGAGAATTTCCTCAAGCTCATCCATCAAATCCTCATCAATCTCCGGTCTGCCCATAATGACGTCCCCGATACGCTCGGAAAGACGCCCGAAAAATCCCTTTTTCTTTTCACTAAATAAAGCCATAAAATTCTATCCTCTCTGTAAGCTCTGCCCTATTTCTTGCAAAAATCGGGGCAACTCCATTACATTTCAAAATCGTCGCCCAGACGCAGACTCAGTACCTTGGAAACGCCCTGTTCCGGCATCGTAACGCCGTAAAGCACATCTGCATGCTCCATAGTTGCTTTCTGATGCGTTACCAGTGCAAACTGAATATTATCGAATTTGCGCAGGTACCTTGAAAATCTGTCAATGTTGGCATCGTCAAGAGCCGCTTCCACCTCATCCAGAATACAAAACGGCGTCGGTTTGGTTTTCAGTACCGCAAACATCAGCGCAATGGCGGTCATAGTCTTTTCACCGCCGCTCATCAGATTGATATTCTGCAGCTTCTTCCCCGGCGGCTGCGCCACAATATCGATTCCGGATTCCAAAGGATTGTTCTCATCTTCCAAGGAAAGCTCTGCATGACCGCCTCCGAACAGTTCTCTGAAAATCACCTCGAAATTATCCACAACCTGATCAAAATTTTCTTTAAATCTGGTTTTTATCGTAGTATCCATTTCATTTATGATTCCGGCAAGCTCATCCATGGCAACAACAATGTCTTTTCTCTGTCCTGTAAGAAATTCGTAACGGCGGCTTACAGATTCGTACTCTTTAATCGCACCAACATTGACTTCGCCCAAATCTCTGAGCCTTCCTCTGATTTCTCTGCTTTCCTTGACAGAAGGTCCCATTGCAAAGTCGGATTTCCGCAGATCCTCCGCCTGCGCATAAGAAACTTCAAATTCTTCCCAAAGCTTTTCTTTCAGAGTATCAAGCTGTGTTTCATTTTTTGCGATTTTAATTTCCAGCTGATACTTTCCGTCCCGGCAGCTGTTCAGCTGCTCGCTGTAAATCTGCTGCTGCCTGTCTGCGTCGGAAAGACCGGCAGAAAGCGCCGCTCTCTGCGCTGCGGTTTTTTCAATGCGTTCTTCTGTTTCCTGTTTTTCCGCTATCAGCTTTTCTGTTCGTTCCAAAGTTCCGTCCGCACCGAAAAGAATCTCATTTTTTTCAGCGCAGATATTCGTCATCTCATTTTCTTTCGTTTCTATCTGAAAAGCATAATCTTCCACAGAATTACTGATACGGGTAAGAAGACTTTCAAGGTTGGACTGTTTACTCTCCCATTCTGCCGCAGCAATACGGGATGCGGTAATTTTCTCGCTTGCCTGTTCAAGTACAGTCTTTTTCGCTTCATACGCCGCCAGCGCGTCTTCCGCTTTACTTTCCATCTGCTTCGCCGATTCCTTAGCTTTTTCTGCTTCTGCAAGAAGTTCCTCTACTGTGGTTTCAGCATCGGCGCTGTCCCTTTCAATAGAAGAAAGCTCCGCATCGAATTTTTCTCTGCTGCTGCTGATTCTTTCCATAGTTTCACGCAGAGCCTTCAAATTACTTTCGGAAAGAGCGCCGGCAAGTTCCGCCTGTCTTTGAGAATCGGCAAGTTTTTCTGTCTTCTCATCGTTTTCGGCAATCCCTGTATCTATATTTCTGCCGGTTTCCGCAATCTCGGAAGCTTCCTCGGAAAGTTTTTCGATTTCTTTTTCCAATGCCGCAATTTCATTTCTGCGTTCCAGTAAGTTAGCGGTTTTATTCTTATATTTTCCGCCTGTGATGGCGCCGCTGATATTGATAATTTCACCGTCTAAAGTCACAAAACGAAAACCGCTTCCGCTCTTCTTTGACATACGGATTGCCGCCTCCATATCTGCGGCAATAACAACCCTTCCCAGCAGATAATCAAAAATCGTCCGGTATTCATCCCTGCATGTAATGCAGTCTGCTGCAAGACCGCGATAACCGCTGTCTTTTGTAATCCTACTGTCGGGATATACTCTGCTTCCCTTTATGGATGCTGCCGGAAGAAAAGTCAGACGGCCCGCTCTGTTTTTCTTCAATAAAGACACAGCCTCTTTGGCGCTTTCATCCGTATCGCAGACAATATTCTGCATCTGGCCTCCCAGCGCTGTCTCTACCGCGGTTTCAAAGCCTTCCGGAACTTCCATCAGCTCTGCGACCACGCCGCAGATTCCCGAAATTCCCGACCGCATAATATATTTTACGGCATAATTGTACCCTTCATAATTATGCTCCATTTCTTCGATGGTTTTTTTCCGGGAAACTTTCTGACCTCCCAAAAGGCGCACTTCTTCAGCTTTCAGTGACAGCTTCTTCTTCTGCTCCGTCAGAGCTTCTTTTTCTTTATGTAAATCCGAAAGTTCTTTTCTGTACTGCTGAAGAAGAATCTCATTTTTCCTGCCTTCTTCTTCAGCCTGTGTCAGCTTTGTACGAATTGCTTCTCTATTCTCCTCCGCACCTTCGGCTTCGGTAAGAAGCTGTTTTTTTCTTTTAAGCAAAGTATCCCGAATACTTTCATAGCTTTTTGCTTCGCTGTTTTTAGCAGCTGCCAGATTATGAAGCCGAAACATTTCCTCTCTGCAGCGGTCGGCAGCATCTGACAATTCCGCAGCCTCTTCTGTAAGTTTTCCGTGAATCTGAATGCTTTCCTTAAGACTTTCGGAAGCGTTCCGATAATTTTTCCTGATTTCTTCTCCTGATTTTACAAGCTGCGCCCTGTTTTCCTTTTCAGTGGAAAGCCTTTCTTTCAGCTCTGAAATTTCAGAATTCAGGCGTTCTGTATCTTTTTCAATACCGGAAAGGCGTTCCTGGTTCAGCTGACGCCTGCTTGTAAGGGTGTTAATTTCCTCTACGATATGCAGAAGTCTGTCTCTGGCTTCGTTTCCGAGACGCTCCAGATTTTCGCTCTTTTGTCTGCTTTCTGCAGCCTCTGCTTCGACAGTTTTCTTTTTCACCTCTATTTCTTCTATTTCAGCCGAAAGCTCCTTGATTTCGTCCTGAAAAACACGATTTTTTTCCACAATATTATCGATATTCTTTAAGGTAATATTGATTTCCAGATCTCTGTAACGATCTTTCAGAGCAAGATATTCTTTTGCCTTTGTACTGTCCTCCGCAAGAGTCTCAATTCTTCCTTCAATTTCAGATATGATGTCGTCAACCCTGTCCAGATTGTTTCCGGTGGATTCCAGCTTCCGTTCGGCTTCGGTCTTCTTGTTTTTATACATAACCACACCGGCGGCCTCTTCAAAGATTTCCCGTCGGCTTTCCGGTTTATTGCTGACGATATCGGCAATTTTTCCCTGACCTATTAAAGAGTATCCGTCGACGCCGATTCCCGTATCCATAATCAGTTCGCGAATATCCCGAAGACGACACTGATTGTTATTGATCAGATACTCACTCTCTCCGGACCGGTACATTCTCCGTGTAATTGCCACTTCATTATAGTCAATGTCCAAAATTCCGGCGGAATTATCGATAACCAGCGTAACTTCAGCCATTCCGCGCGATTTTCTGTTTGCGGTGCCGGCAAAGATAACTTCTTCCATTTTACCGCCGCGCAGCGCCTTGGGGCTCTGCTCACCCAGCACCCATCTGATAGCGTCGCTGATATTACTTTTGCCGCTTCCGTTAGGGCCTACAATACAGGTAACGCCTTCATGAAATTCTATTACAACAGGTTCTGCGAAGGATTTGAAACCGTGCATCTCGAGCCTTTTGAAATACATGCTGTTAAATTTCCTTTCTTATTTTTTTCAAGTCCTTTAAATCATCAAAAGGGTCGCCTTTGCAGCCTCCTGCTCGGCCTCTTTCTTGCTCTTTCCGCATCCGTTTCCCAGTGCTCTGCCGTTGCAGACCAAATGTACATAGAAGGTTTTATCATGGTCCGGACCTTCTTCTCTGTCAAGATGATATGAAATGCAGGTCTTTCTTCCTCTCTTCTGCAAAACTTCCTGCACCTGGGTTTTATAATCTGCAAACAACCTTCCGGCAAGAGCATCTTCCACAGTCTTTCTGAATTCCCTGCAGACAAACCGATAAACCTCTTCATATCCTCCGTCCAGATAAATCGCGCCGATCACCGCTTCCACAGCGTCCGCAAGAATAGATTCCCGGTTCCTTCCTCCCGAAAGTTCTTCGCCCCTGCCCATATTCAGATGTTCTCCTATTCTGAGCCTTTTCGCAACTTCCGCAAGAGACTTTTCACAGACAATCAGCGCCCGCGTTTTCGTCAGGCGGCCTTCGTCAACTTTTTCCAGACGCCGATACAGTTTTACACTGATAACCGCGTCAAAAAAAGCATCGCCGAGAAATTCAAGCCTTTCATTATTGTCTTTTGAAGACGCGGAGTGCTCTCTGCTGAAAGAGCTGTGGGTCAGCGCCTTGTTCAAAAGGTTTTTATCCTTAAAGGTATATTGAATTGTTTTTTCAAATTCACTGTTATTCACGAATCAGAATCTCCTCAATCTCCAAAACGGCATTCTCAATAGTGCCCACTACATTTTCTTTGACATACGGAATTGACTTGATGATAGTCTGTTTTACCGCAAGAGCATCAGAAGAGCCGTGCATTTTCAGCATAGCTCCTTTTACGCCCAGAAGCGGTGCGCCGCCGTATTCGGCATAATTGAATTCTTTTTTTATCCCCATCAGCTGTTTTTTCAGAAGCATTGCGCCCAATTTTGATTTTGTATCCGATAAAAACCTCCGCTTCATTTCACGAAGAACCATAAGTCCCAGACCTTCCGTCAGTTTAATGACCGCATTGCCTGTAAATCCGTCTGTAACAATCACATCACAGATACCGTCCTGCAGACTTCTTGCTTCTATGCTTCCGATAAAATTCAGATGGCTTTGGGACAGTAAGGAATAAGCTGCCTTTGTCAGCGTGGTTCCCTTTCCTTCTTCGGTTCCGTTATTGACAAGGCCTACGGTCGGATTTTCTCTGCCGAGTACCTTTTCCATATAAATACTGCCCATAATTGCAAATTCCAGCAAATTGTTAGGTTTGCATTCTGCATTGGCTCCGGTGTCCACAAGAAGAGACGGCTGCATACCGATTACCGGATAAACCGTGGCAAGCGTCGGTCTGTCAATGCCCTGAATTCTGCCCAGAATAAAAAGACCGCCTGCCAGAAGCGCTCCGGTGCTTCCCGCCGAAATAAAAACATCTGCCTCTTTATTTTTAACCATATTAAGACCCTTTACAATCGAAGAATCTTTCTTTGTTCTGACTGCTTTCACCGGCGCTTCATCGTTTCCGATTACCTCTGAAGCTTCAACGATTTGAATTCTCCCGTTATTTACGCCCTCTTTTTCAAGGCACTTTGAAATTGCCGCAGGATCTCCTATAATTGCGATTTCATCATCTATTTCTTTTGCAGCTGCAGCAGCTCCCGCTACAACAGCCTCGGGAGCGTGATCGCCGCCCATACCGTCCAGTAAAATCTTCATATTACATATCCTCTCAAAAAAATGGTACAAACATACATGGTTATTTTAGCATAAAGCGCTGTATTATGCAACAAAACCGCCTTTATCAGACGAAAATAGAGAAAAGCAGCCGAAAAATACGGGAGTTTGACACTTGCAAAATCACGGTTTAATCTAAATATATTGAAATAA